>CABXSO010000005.1 GCA_902514945.1 uncultured Pelagibacteraceae bacterium
TGTATCGTTTAGACATAATATTATTTTAATTGTTATAAAAAAAAAGGCCATCAAAAGATGGCCTTTTAGAATTTTTGTTGAGAGTAAAGAGGGATTACATTCCCATTCCGCCCATTCCTCCCATTCCGCCCATTCCTCCCATTCCACCAGGCATTGCAGGCGCACCAGCATCTTTATCATCTGGTTTATCAGCTATCATTGCTTCAGTTGTTACCAATAATCCTGAAATAGACGCTGCATCCTGTAAAGCAGTTCTAACAACTTTTACAGGATCAATAATACCTTTAGCGAACATGTCACAATATTCCTCATTTTGTGCATCATATCCGTGTGTTTTTTTATTCTGTTCTAAAAGTTTACCAACAACTACCGATCCATCTACACCAGCATTTTTTGTAATCTGTCTTATAGGAGCTTCTAATGCTCTTCTTACTAAATCAACACCAGCTTTTTGGTCTTCACCTTTAGCTTTTACTTTTTCAAGCTCTTGAGCAGCATATAATAAAGCACAACCACCACCAGTCACAATACCTTCCTCAACGGCAGCTCTTGTTGCATTTAAAGCATCTTCAACTCTATCTTTTCTCTCTTTAACTTCAACTTCTGTTGCGCCACCGACTTTTATCACAGCAACTCCCCCAGCTAATTTTGCCAATCTCTCTTGAAGTTTTTCTTTGTCATAGTCTGAAGTGGTTTCATCAATTTGTTGTTTAATTGATGAACATCTAGCTTCAATATCTGATTTTTTACCAGAACCATTTACAATGGTACTGTTATCTTTATCAACTTTGATTTTTTTACAAGAGCCCAAGTCATCTAGTTTAACATTTTCAAGTTTAATTCCTAAGTCCTCAGAAATAACTGAACCACCAGTAAGAATTGCTATATCTTCAAGCATCGCTTTTCTTCTATCCCCAAATCCTGGTGCTTTTACAGCAACAACCTTTAACCCACCTCTTAACTTATTAACGACCAATGTAGCTAATGCTTCACCTTCAACATCCTCAGAAATAATCATTAATGGTCTTCCAGCTTGTACAACTGCTTCTAAAAGAGGAACCATTGGTTGTAAGTTAGTTAATTTTTTTTCGTGTAATAGAATAAAAGGATTTTCTAATTCAGTTGTCATCTTATCACTATTTGTAATAAAGTATGGAGATAAATAACCTCTGTCAAACTGCATACCCTCAACGACATCAAGTTCAGTTTCAATTCCTTTATTCTCCTCAACAGTTATTACACCTTCGTTTCCAACTTTCTGCATCGCTTTAGAAATCATCGAACCAATTTCTTTATCACCGTTTGAAGAAATTGTTCCAACTTGAGCAATCTCATCACTGTCTTTTACTTTTTTTGCAGAGGAGACGAGATTTTGTTTAACAACATCTACTGCCGCATCAATCCCTCTTTTTACATCCATAGGGTTCATGCCTGCAGTTACATATTTTACACCTTCTCTTACAATAGCTTGTGCAAGAATAGTTGCTGTAGTTGTTCCATCACCTGCTTCATCATTAGTTTTGCTAGCAACCTCCTTTACCATTTGAGCACCCATGTTTTCAAATTTGTCCTCAAGATCAATTTCTTTAGCAACAGAAACACCATCTTTTGTAATTCTTGGAGCACCATAGGACTTATCCATCACTACGTTTCTTCCTTTTGGTCCAAGAGTAACTTTAACTGTGTCAGCTAAGATATTTACTCCTCTAATCATTGCTGCTCTTGCCTCTGCATCAAATTTTACAATTTTTGCCATCTTATTTTCTCCTTTAAATTAAATTACTTACTTGAAATACCCATAATGTCAGACTCTTTCATGATACTGTACTCTTTACCGTCAATTTTAACTTCAGTTCCTGACCATTTGCCGAATAAAACTTTATCTCCAATCTTAACATCCATTGGAATTATTTTCCCATCATCTGTTTTGGCACCACCACCTACAGCAACAACTTTACCCTCCTGAGGTTTTTCTTGTGCTGTGTCAGGTATGATTATTCCACCAGCGGTTTTTTCACTGCCATCTAAAACTTCAATTAAAACTCTATCATGTAATGGTCTAAATTTCATAAATTCTCCTTATAAATATGATCCTCATATAGAGATTGGCATTACTATTTCAAGATATAGTTAAAAATAAGTTTGTTAAAAAATGAGGGAATTTGAGGATTTTATGGTTTATAGATTAATTTCATGACTAAAAATTTAGATAAAGAGGGTTTAAGCTCCATAGTAGACAATTATCAATTGTTTTATGTGGATTTGTGGGGGGTAATTCACAATGGCATTTCTTTACATGATAAGGCCATAGAAGCTCTGAAAGAAATTACAAAAAAAGGAAAGGACTACATATTACTTACAAATGCGCCACGGCCTAATTACGCAGTTAAATCATTTTTAGAGAAGCTAGGCATGGAAAAAGAAATTAGAGATCATGTTTTTAGTTCTGGCGAGGCAGCTTTAGTTTATTTAAAAACCAAACTATCAAATAAAAGTTTTTTTCACATTGGAGCTATAAGAGATTTTGATTTATTCAGAGATTTTGAAAATATGAAATCAGATCAAATTAATGAATCTGATTATATACTATGCACTGGATTGTTTGATGATTATCATGAGGACTTAAAATACTACAAAAATTTATTTGAAAAAAATATTAAAAAAAAAATGATTTGTACTAATCCTGATTTAATCGTAGACAGAGGAGGCACAAGAGAATTTTGTGCTGGCTCTGTTGCAATGATATTTGAAAAAATGGGGGGTGAAGTTGTTTATTTTGGAAAACCTTATCCAGAAGTTTATAATCAATCTACAGATAACAGTAATAAAAGAGTACTTGCTATAGGGGATAATTTAAATACAGATATTAAGGGTGCAAATCTTTTAAATTATGATTCTTTAATAATTTCAAATGGTGTTCACAAAAATGAAATTAAAGAAAAAGGTATAGAAAAAGTTGCGAAATCCTATGAAGCAATATGCAATTATATTCAATCAGATTTAAGATGGTGAAAACAACTAAAATATATAAAAATTTTAATATTAATCACCATCATAAAAATTCAATTATTTTAATTGGTAATTTTGATGGAATACACAAAGGACATCAAAAATTATTTTCATTAGCAAAAAAATATAAGAAAAAATATTCCTCAAATATTGGAGTCCTAACTTTTGAGCCTATGCCCAAGATGTTTTTTAACAAAAAGCTTAAAAATTTTAGAATATCAAGTTTAAATCAAAAAATTGCAAATCTCAAAAATCTTAATGTTGACTTTATAATTACCAAAAAATTCGATAAGAAATTTTCAAAAATTAAGTCTATCAATTTCATAGAAGATATCTTGGGAAAAAAATTAGAACCAAAATTTATTTTTGTAAGTAACAATTTTAGATTTGGAAATAAAAGAGAGGGCAATGTTAGAGAATTAATCAAATTTGAAAAACTTTGTGGTTATAAAGTAATTAAACCTCAACCATTATTAACTAATAAAAAAGTAGCATCTTCTTCTTTAATAAGAAATTTTTTGCAAAAAGGAAAACTTGAAAAAGCCAACAGAATTTTAAATAGAAATTGGTCTATTTATGGAAAAGTCCAAAAAGGAAAAAAACTAGGAAAAAAAATTGGGTTTCCAACTGCAAATATAGATATCAAAGATTATATCTTAGCCTGTCCGGGCGTGTATGCAGTTAGAGCTAAAAAATTAAATAAAAAGGATTATATAAAAGGGATCGCAAATTTAGGCTATCGACCAACATTTAATGGAAAAAAAATATTGTTAGAAGTTCATTTATTTAATTTTTCTGGAAATCTTTATAATAAGTACTTAACAGTAGAATTTAAAAAATTTATAAGAAAAGAAAAAAAATTTAAAAATGCAAATCAACTTAGAAAACAAATTAAAATTGATTTATTAAAAGCAAAAAAATAAAATGACTAAATCACAAATCAATCTTCCTAAAACAGCTTTTTCGATGAAGGCAAATTTGCCAATAAGAGAACCTGAAATTTTAAATCTTTGGAAAAATATTAATCTTTACGATGAACTAAGAAAATCTAGAAAAGGGGAAGAAAAATTTGTTCTTCATGACGGTCCACCCTATGCGAATGGCAACATACACATGGGCACAGCTTTAAATAAGATTTTAAAAGACATAATTGTTAGATTTCACCAAATGGACGGTAAAGACTCTGTCTACGTTCCAGGATGGGATTGTCATGGATTGCCAATTGAATGGAAAATTGAAGAGCAATATAAAAAAAACAAAAAAAACAAGAATGAGGTTCCAATAGTTGAATTTAGAAAAGAGTGCAGAGCTTTTGCAGAAAAATGGATAGACGTACACAAAGATCAATTTAAAAGATTAGGAGTGGTAGGAGATTGGGATAATTACTACTCTACAATGAGTTTTGACGCTGAAGCTCAAATAGTTAGAGAATTAGGAAAGTTTTTAAAAGAAGGAAGTTTGTATAGAGGGTTCAAGCCTGTCTTATGGTCTACTGTTGAAAAAACAGCTTTAGCAGATGCAGAAGTTGAGTATCAAGATCATAAGTCAGACACTATTTATGCATCTTTTCCGGTCAAATCATCAAATATTAAAGATTTAAATGATAGTGAAATAGTAATTTGGACAACAACCCCATGGACAATTCCAGCAAATAAAGCTTTAGCTTATAATCAAAGTTTAGATTATTTATTAATAGAAATAAATGACGAAGGAGACTTTAAAAATAAAAAAATTGTGATTGCAGATGCATTATTAGGCTCAGTTACAAAAAACTCCAAAATCCAAAGCTTCAAAAAATTAAAAAATTTCAAAGGTAAAGATTTGAAAGGGACAATATGCAATCATCCTTTTTTTAAACTTGGTTATGACTATGACATACCGATGCTGGAGGCACGCTTTGTTACTACAGAACAAGGAACTGGAATTGTCCATTGTGCACCAAGTCATGGTCCTGATGATTTTAATTTGTGTATCAATAATGGAATTAAAGCAATTGAAACAGTTGATGGTGATGGACGATATACAAAAAATGTAGAACTATTTGAAGGATTACATATTTTTAAATCAAATTCTATTGTGATTGAAAAATTAAAAGATCAAAAAAAATTATTATCTAATGGAGAACTTATCCACTCCTATCCTCACTCTTGGAGGTCTAAAGCACCATTAGTTCACAGAGCAACTCCTCAATGGTTTATATCTATGGATAGTCACAAACTTAGAAATAAAGCTTTAAAAGCGATTGATGAAACAACATTCTATCCTAGCAAAGGAAAAGAAAGATTAAAATCGATGATTGAAACACGACCTGATTGGTGTGTTTCCAGACAAAGAGTATGGGGGGTTCCGTTACCTATTTTTATTAACAAGAAAACTAAGAAAATTTTAGTAGATGATGAAGTTTTTGAAAATATCGCAAAAATTTACGAAAAAGAAGGATCAGATTGTTGGTTTTCGGATGATCCACAGAAATTTCTTGGAAAAAAATATAAAGCCGAAGATTTTGAAAAGTTAAGTGATATCGTGGAGGTATGGTTTGATAGTGGATCCACACATTCATTTGTATTAGAAAAGAGAAAAGATTTAAAATGGCCAGCATCTATGTATCTAGAGGGCTCCGATCAACATAGGGGTTGGTTTCATTCGTCTCTTCTAGAGTCTTGTGGAACAAGAGATCGTGCACCCTTTGAATCTATTCTTTCTCATGGCTTTGTAGTTGATGGCAAGGGGTTAAAAATGTCAAAATCTTTGGGTAATGTGATTGCTCCTGAAGATATTCTAAAAAAATATGGAGCTGATATACTTAGAATTTGGGTTACTTCCTCAAATTATGCTGAGGATCTCCGAATAGACTATTCGATATTAGATCAGCATGCTGAGTCTTACAGAAAAATAAGAAACACATTTAGGTATTTGCTTGGAAATCTTAATGACAACTTTGAAGAAATAAATTTAGACACAATCAAAATTGATAAACTGCCTGAATTAGAGCAATTTATGCTTCATAAAATTTATAATTTAAATTTTCAATTTAAAAAGCACTTCAAAGATTATGATTTTCATAATTTATATAAAGTATTGCTAAATTTTTGTACTTTGGATTTATCAGCTTTTTATTTTGATATAAGAAAAGACACTTTGTATTGTGATCCAATAAATTCTGAAAAGAGGAAATCTACTCTTATACTTTTAAATGTAATTTTAAATTCTTTATTAAGATGGTTTGCACCAATTCTATCCTTTACAACTGAGGAAATTTATCAACTTATCTCAAAGAATAAAAAAAGCATTCATCTTGAAAAATTTTTGAATTTCCCAAAAAAATTTGAAAATTCTCAACTAAATTCTAAATGGGAACAATTGATCAAAATAAGAGATATTTGTAATCTTAGTATCGAGCAAAAAAGAGCAAGTAAAGATATTGGATCTAGTTTAGAGGCGGCATTAATCGTTAAATTAAATAACGAGAACCAGAAATTTTTAAAAAATATTGACCTTTCAGAACTTTGTATAACTTCTTCAGTCAAAATTGAGAATTGTGATGCAAATGAAGTAATTGTAGAGACAATGAAAGCAACAGGTGAAAAATGTCCAGTATGTTGGAAAATTAGTAGCACACCCTGTGAAAGACATAAACTTTAAATAAAATGTTAAAAAAACATTTAGTAGATTTTTCTATTATCATTTTTATTTTTTTGATCGATCGAGCAAGTAAATTATTAATCATTAGTTCTCCAGAAACTTATGAGCAATATGGCGTTAATGTTACTTCTTTTTTAAATTTTAATTTGATTTGGAATGAAGGCATTGCTTTTGGCTTATTTTCGTTTGATGACAAATTATATTACAATTTTCTAACAATTTTTATCATTTTAGTTACAATTATAATTATTTGGTTAATGTATAAATCGAAAGGATTTGAAAGATTTAGCTTTATGATGATTGTAGGAGGTTCTTTAGGAAATATTTATGATAGAGTTTTTTATTCTGCGGTGCCTGACTTTATCGATATTCATGTAAACAATTTTCATTGGTTTATATTTAACGTTGCTGATATATTTATTACTTTAGGTATTATATGTTTAATCAGTATTGAGATTTTTAGTAAAAAAAAAATTAAAGATGAAAACATTTAAGAATATTTTTGTAATTTTAATATTGTGTCTATTCTCTATTTCTTGCTCAGGTGGGTTAGATGGATTTAAGGTGAAGAAAAAATCTACATCAGGAGATGAGTTTCTGATAGAAAAAAAGGATCCTCTAGTCTTACCTCCTGACTATTCTAAATTGCCAAATCCCGATGAAGATATTAATAATTCTGAGGAAGATGAAACCCAAATTGAAATGGTTTTTAAAAATGATAATTCAAAAAAAGAAGAAAACAAAAGTTCAGAAACGTCTAATTCTAGTTTAGAAAAAAGTATATTAAAAAAAATACAGAAAAATTAATGTTAACCAACAATCTTCTCTTTAAAGATTTTAAAAAAAAAGGAAAGAGTAAAAAAATCAAAATTTACTTAAAAAATTTGATTACATCAAAGAATGAAGTAATAAACTCTTTAACTCAAAATTACAAATATAGTTATTCAAAAAAATTAATAAGAAAGTACAAGAAATTTAAGTTTATTAGAATATTTGGAATGGGAGGTTCGTCTTTAGGATCTCACGCTATCTA
The DNA here is from genome assembly GCA_902514945.1 of uncultured Pelagibacteraceae bacterium. GTDB lineage: Bacteria > Pseudomonadota > Alphaproteobacteria > Pelagibacterales > Pelagibacteraceae > Pelagibacter. The sequence goes on from CABXSO010000005.1 coordinate 7,685, forward strand.
TGATTTTTTAAAATATAAAATTGATAAAAACCTTTTTTTTATATCAAACCTAAATAATGCAGAAAAATTTCCTAAAAAGAATTTTTTAAATCTAATTATATCAAAGTCTGGAAATACATTGGAAACAATTGCAAATTCGAATGTATATATAAAAAAAAATGACAAAAATATTTTAATCACTGAAAATAAAAAAAGTATTTTAAATAAAATTGGTCTTAAATTAAAAAATGAAGTTGTAGACCACAATGATTACATTGGAGGAAGATATTCAGTTTTATCAGAAGTAGGAATGTTGCCAGCGGAATTAATGGGACTTAAAATTAAGAAATTTAAACGACTCAATAATTTAGTAAAAAATAAAAATTTTTTTAACTCAATTATAAGTAATGCTGCAAATATTTTAGATCTAATTAGAATTAAAAAATTTAATTCAGTAATTCTTAATTACGATGAAAGCTCTGATAATTTCTTAAAGTGGTATCAACAACTTGTTGCAGAAAGTTTGGGTAAAAATGGAAAAGGGGTTTTACCAATAATTTCCTCAATGCCAAAAGATAATCATAGTTTAATGCAATTATACTTAGACGGGCAAAAAAGTAATTTTTACACTTTTTTTTATACCCAAGAAAAATTTTCTCAAAAAATAAATTCACAGAATATACCTGACGACATAAAATATCTGAAAAAGAAAAGTTTAGGTAATATTTTGTCATCACAAATCATTGCAACTCAAAAAGTTTTTAAAAAAAAAAATATACCTTTTAGAAGTTTTATGATTAAAAATCGAAATGAAGAAACTCTTGGTGAATTATTTTCTTTTTTCATAATAGAAACTATTTTGATTGCTAATGCCTTAAAAATTAATCCTTATGACCAACCAGCTGTTGAGCTTATAAAAAAAGAAACTAAAAAAATTTTAGTAAATACCTAATTGGCAAAATAAACTTTAGATAGCCCATAATTACGAACCTCAAAGATTTTTATCCTACTTGTAATTTCTACTTTATCTTTTTTATGTCTATGGATAATTATAATACCATCAGGATTTAATATTTTATTTTCGATGATTTTTTCTATAAGTTCATTTATTCTGGTTTCTTTATATGGTGGATCTAGAAAGATGATGTCAAATTTTCTATTTATTTTTTGTTCAGAATTGAAAAATTCGAAACAATCGTTATTAAAAATTTGAAAATTTTCATTATCTTTGAATAACGAAAGATTTTTCTTTAGCACTTTAATTGCTTCATCATAATTTTCAAAAAAATAAACAATTTTTGAACTCCTTGATAAACACTCTAGTCCAAAAGAACCTGAACCAGAGAACAAATCTAAAATTGATGAACCTTCTAATTTTATATTAATTTTCTTGGAATGGTCTATTAGATTAAATATCGATAATTTAACTAAATCTTTTAATGGTCTTGTATTTTTATCTTTAGGAAGAAATAACTTTTTTCCTTTCAGTTTTCCTGAAATTATTCTCATTTTTTTATAACTTTAAAACCAATATCTTTTCTAAAATACCCATTTTTCCAATTTAAATTTTCTATTACTTTAATAAGATTATTTCTACTTTCTTTTAAATTTTTGGATTTCATTACAAAATTAAGAACTCTTCCACCATTTGAATAAACTTTAGAATTTTTTATTTTTGTACCTGCATGGAAAATATAGTTATTTTTTTCAAGTTTAATTTCATTTAATTTTTCAATCTCAATACCATTTTCATATTCATCGGGATAACCTTTTGAACATAACACTATACAAATACTTTTTTCCTCATTCCATTCCAGGTTAATAGAATTAAGATTATTATCTACACAAGTATTAATAACTTTTAAAAAATCCGTCTTAAGTCTTGGAAGAATTGTTTGACATTCTGGATCACCCATTCTCACATTATACTCAATCAAAAAAGGTTCACCTTTTATAATCATTAAGCCCGCGTATAAAAAACCAACATAATTTGTTTTTAAATCTTTGAGACCTTTAAGAGTAGGTTTGATTATTTTCTCTATTATTTTTTGATCTAATAATTCATTCTCAAGTCTAGAGGGAGAATATGCACCCATACCACCTGTATTTTTACCTTTATCGCCTTCTAGCACTCTTTTATGATCTTGAGCACTGCCAAATTTTCTAAAACTTTTTCCATCAGAAATTACAAAAAAACTCATTTCCTCTCCTTCTAAAAATTCTTCTATCAAGACCTCCTCAGCTTCTCCAAATTTTCCATTAAAAATTTCTTGAACAGCATTTGTTGAACGTTCGAATGTTTCACAAATATAAACACCTTTACCTGCAGCTAAACCGTCTGCTTTTACCACAATAGGAAATTTACATTGTTTTAAGAAAGATAAACTTTTTGTAATATTATCAAACACACCAAATTTAGCAGTTGGAATATTATATTTTTTACATAAATTTTTTGTAAATATTTTTGATCCCTCAAGTTGTGAGGCAATTTTGTTGGGACCAAATACTTTAATACTATTTTTTTTTAAATAATCCACCAACCCATCAACTAGTGGTTTTTCAGGGCCAATTATTACTAAATCTATATTAAATTTTTGGATTAATTTTTTTAATGCTTCAAAATCAGCAAGATCAGCATTAATATTTTTAGCTATTAAACTAGTACCAGCATTTCCAGGAAAACAATAAATATTATTTGTTTTTTCCGAATTTTTTAATGAAACACAAATAGCATGCTCTCTTCCCCCACTTCCAATTATCCCAACATTCATATAAACATATATAAACTAAAAATGTTAAAAAAATTAGCAAAAATAAAATATTTACCTAACAATTTTAAAATCTTAGAAAAAGGAGATCATGTTTTATGTGCTGTTTCGGGTAGAAAGATCTCTTTAGAAAATTTGAATTATTGGAATGTAGATACTCAAGAAGCTTATTATTCTTATAAAGAAGCACATTTAAAAAAAGAGAAAAACAACAGCTAATTAAATTTTCCAACGATTATGAGTCCATATCCACTGATCTGGTTTAGTCATAATCATTTTTTCTAAAATTTTGTTAAGTTTTTGTGTTATCTCATTCACAGTTTTGTCATTTGAAAATTTAATACTTTCTTGAATTCTTAATTTAAAAGTATCATCAACCAATCTTTCTATGTGAATAGGCACTACAGAAGCATCAAATTTTTTTATAAATTGAGCTGGAATTGTTGTAGTTAAGGCTTCTTTTCCAAATAAATTAGATTTAATTCCTTCAGAAACCCTCTGGTCGATCATTAATGCAATTGATGTTCCTTTCTTAAATTCTTTAAGTAATTCTTTTGTACCAGAAATTCCTTTTTTCATTTGTTTTTTACAAATGTACTTCTTTCTAATTCTTTCCATTATTGGATTTAAAAACTTATTATTAAGGGGTCTGTAGACCGCTGCTAAATCAATATCAGATTTTTCTAAATGCATTGCCATTAATTCAAAATTATTAAAATGACCTGATATAAATATTACTGGTTTTTTTTGTGATTTAATCTTTTCAAGTTCTTCTTGATTTTCAATAATTATTTTTCTCGAAAATTCTGAGTTTAATCTAAATTTCTTTATAAACATATATTCAGAAAAAATCTTTCCGTAATTCGCCCACATATTATTAATAATTTTATCTCTCTCTGATTTGCTTATATTTGGATAGGCTAAAGATAAATTACTATGAGAAATTTTTTTTGATCTAAATAACGGACCAAAATTTTTAAAGATAAAACTAAATACAGATTGCGAAATTTTTAAACCAAATAATTTTATAATTATAAATAAAAAAATAATAATTATGAATTCGATTAAATACTTAATTTTTTTCATTAATTTTTGACTTTATAAATTTAACAAGTTTTTCTTCTTCATCAATTTTAAGATCTATTTCTATAAAATCTATTTCATTTTTTAAATTTTTGGGAATCTTAACATAGTCTTTTTCAGTTGTAAGAGTCTTTAAATTCTTTTTTTTTGAAATTTTTAAAATTTTTTGAATATCTTGATCTTTATATTCATAATGATCTGAAAAAATTTTTTCTTCAATTATGTTAAATTTATTATTAATTAAAATTTCTTTGAAACTTTTCGAATTTCCAATTCCAGAAAAAATCAGGTATTCATTGGAAAGATTAAATTGATTGATATTTTTTATTTCAACCCGTGAGTTGAAAATTTCAATTTTTGAATTTATCTTTTTAATTTCTGAAATAGTATTAATCAAATTTGGGTTTTGATCTGTAATCTTTAAAAAAACTCCATCATATTTTTTTAAACTATTAATATTTTCTCTTAAAGGACCAGCAGGTATTAAATATCCATTGCCAATCCAAATTTTACTATCAAAGCAAACAAATTTGATATCATAATCAATCTTTCTATCTTGTAGGCCATCATCAAAAATAATTAATTCATGATTTTTTTCAGTTGCTAACCTAATTATTTCATCTCTATTTTTAGATGAAATGAAATCTGATTTATTTTTAAGTAAAATTACTTCATCTTTTTGATTAGAATAATATTTTTTTCCTACTACAATGTTATAGTTTTCAGCTTTAAGAAGTTCATAGAGTTTTAAACAAGTAGGAGTTTTTCCTGTACCCCCCAAATATATATTACCAACACATATAGTTTTAATTTGATTATATTTTTTTTTTGGGAATAATTTAAGAATAAAATTATTTATTTTAAGAAGAAAAGTTAATGGAGATAAAATATATGTTAAAAAATTTGGTTTTTTCATATCCCAAAATGTTGGTTTATTAATTTTCATTTAATAATTTCTAACAAATTTCTTTATAAGTTTTATTTAAAATATTTTTTCCAATTAAATTTAAATTCTTTATAATTTTTTGATGTTTAATTTTTTTTTTGAAATTTAAAAAAAGTAAATTGGCTAAATTTTGATTGTTAACAATTTTTCTAGATAAACTCCTGTTTTTTAAAAATTTATAAATTTCTTGAAAATTAGAGATATTTGGACCATGAAATACATTACACCCATATCTTACTGCCTCTAAAGGATTTTGCCCTCCATGCTTAATCAAAGAACCCCCAATAAATACATTTTTACACTCTTTATAAAATGATTTGGTCTTTCCGTAAGAATTTACTAAATAAATGTCTGTATTAGCATTTATCTTTTTAGGTGGTTCATCTAAGTGAACTTTTAAATTTAAATTACTTAACTCATTTTCAATCGATTTAATTCTATTAATATGCCTAGGTATTATTATTGTAAGAAGATTTTTATATTTTTTTTTTAGCATAATATGAACTAGACCACAAAATTTTTCCTCGTTAAAATGAGTACTAGACGCACACCATGATTTTCTGTAATGAATAAATCTTTTTAAGTTTTCATTTAATTCTGAACTCGGATTTTCTGATTGGCTAAACTTTAAATTACCAAGAAATTTTATATTTCTTGCTCCAAGTTTTTTTAGATATTTTTTTGTTTCTAGGCTTGATGATAAACAAAGTTTAAATTTATCAAATAATGATTGTGCAAAAGATGGAAAAAAAAGCCACCTGTTTAATGTTTTTTTTGTAATTCGACCATTTAAAAGAATTATGGGAATTTTTTTTTTCGATAAGTTGTTAATTGTATTTGGCCATATTTCTGAGTCTACAAAGAAAACTTTCGATGGTTTCCAATAATCTATGAATTTTTTTGATATAAAATTACAATCAATTGGAAAAAATTGGTGAATTATTTTTTTTAATTTATATTTTTGAATTATATTTGATGAACTTACAGTATTTGATGTAATTAAAATTTGGTTAATACTTTTATTCTTTTCAAATTTTTCAATTAATGGAATTATACTCTGAATTTCTCCAACGCTTGCGCCATGAAACCATATTAAATTACCTTTTTTTCTTTTTTTTATAAAAAAACCTAATTTTTCTTTAAATCGTTTAGGATCCTCTTTTTTTCTAATTAATCTAATAATTAAAATTAATGGAGAGCAAAAAAAAACAATATTTATTAAAATTTTATAGACAAAAAACATTACATCTTTATTTGTTTATCATAAAAGTTTTTATATATAGATGAGCTATTCATCAATTCATCATGATTTCCCTCTGCTACAATTTCCCCTGAATCAACAACATAAATATTATCTGAATTTAAAATTGTTGATAACCTGTGTGCTATTACAATAGTTGTTTTATCTTTAGTGAGGTAGTGAATTGCTTTTTGAATTTTGTCCTCGGTTTCTGCATCCAATGAAGAAGTTGCTTCATCAAGTAATATAATTCTACTTTTTTTTAATATTGCTCTAGCAATTGATAATCTTTGTTTCTCTCCACCAGATAATCTAATACCATTTTCACCAATTTTAGTTTCATATTTATCTTTTAATTTTTCAATGAATTCTGATGCGAAAGATAGTTCTGCTGCACGATAAATTTCTTCATCTGTTGCATCCATATCAGCATATGCAATATTATTTTTTATTGTGTCATCAAATAAATTTGTATCCTGACTTACAAAAGATATGTTGCCTCTGAGAGATCTGATCTTTGTTCTATAAATTGATCGATTATCAATCGTTATTTCACCCTCATCAGCATCATATATTCTTGGAATTAAATTTATTATTGTTGATTTTCCACTTCCGCTGTGACCAACTAAAGAAGTCATTTTTCCACCTAGCATCTTTAGATTTATATTATTAAGAGTAATTTTTTTATCTGTATTCTCGCTGCTATCATAGGAAAATTTAATATTTTTAAATTCTATATTCCCATCAGTAAGATCAAGATCTTTATCATCCTTATTTGTTTTTAAGTTTGATTTTTCATCTATTATTGGAAGCACTCTTCTTGATGATGCTATACCTTGACTTATTGCTATGTTGAGAGTTGCTAATGATCTTACGGGTTGATAAGCCAGCATCATGGCAGCTAAAAATGAAAAAAAGTTACTAATATCTATTTCATCATTCATAATAAGTTTTCCAGCATAAAAAATTAATATCGCTATAACTATTCCAGTCATCGTCTCCATAATTGGTGACGCCCTGACAAAAACAATGGACATTTTTCTACTCTTTTCTTTAACATTTTCTAAAAAAATTTTAGCTCTATTTTTTTCATACATTTCTTTTTGAAAAATTTTTATTAATTTGTGGTTTTTAAACATGTCAATAAGATATGAACTTAATACTCCTGCCCACTCCATTTGTTGGTACGAAACTTTAGAAATTCTTTTTCCTAACGATTTGGCAGCAATAGCAGCCAAAGGAATCATTATTATTGCTATGAGGGATAGTTTCCAATTTTGGTAAAACATTACAGATAATAATCCAATTAATGTTAAACTATCCTTAAATATATTTAATATCACAGTACTTATTAAATTTGTTAGGAGTCCTACATCATTTGTTAAATTTGAAATAAATTTTCCAGAATGTTTATTGTCGATTAGTTTAGTATCGGCATCAATTAATTTGTCTAGCATGTTTACCTGAACATCTTTTCTTACTTCTTCTGAAACTCCAATCATTATTACCTTAGCAATATATAAAGATAGACCCTTCACTGTGAAAGCAACTACTATCAAGACTGGAATTATTAGAATTAGCGATTGATCTTTTTTGATAAAAATTTGTTTTATCGCTGGATCTAATAGATAAGCAATTGATGATGTACTTCCCGCCACTGCAATTGAAAGTAATAATGCTAATAGAATCTTTCTAAGATGTTTTCTTGTATAATCTTTATATAGTCTCTTAAGGATATCGATATTAGTCATCAATTTAATTTACCCACTAATAAAGAAATTAGAATTATTGCACCAAGAAGGTTATTTGACTGGAATATCTTTAGGCAAATATCGGGTTTTTTTGAATTAAATTTATTTAATTGAATAAAATACATATGACAAACAATTACAATTAGAGATAAAAAATATAATTTATTATATTCATTTAATAATCCTATTAAAATTAAACTTGATAGAAAAATTATATAACATAAATATAAAAGTATGATTGGGTTAGATTTAAATTTTATTGATGTTGATTTTAATCCTATAATTTCGTCATCTTTAATATCCTGAAAACCATATATTGTGTCGTAGGCAAGTGTCCAAAATATGGCTCCAATATAAAATATTAATGGAACTAAATTGATTTCAGCATTTATAGAGGTCCACCCCAAAATCAAACCATAATTAAATGTGATACCTAGAAAAAGTTGTGGCCAGTATGTAAATCTTTTCATCAATGGATAAGTAAAAGCAAGCGGCATTGAGGCTAATGCAATTATTATTGTAAATAGGTTAAAATTAATAAGTATTAAAAAAGCCAACAAACACAAAACGCTAGCATAAAATAATCCAAGTTTAACAGAAATTTTTCCAGAGGCTATTGGTCTATTTTTAGTTCTAAAAACTTTTTCATCAAAATTTCTATCAAGAACATCATTCACAATACATCCTGCTGATCTCATTAAAATAGATCCTAAAAAAAACATTAGAAGGTAAAAGAAATAAATTTTTAAACTTAAAGAAAAATCATACGCTATTGTTAACCCCCATGCACAAGGCCAAAATAACAACATATATCCGATTGGCCGCTTTAGTCTTGTAAGCTCAAAAAAAAGATTTAATTGGTTCATAAGATTTTACTTGTAAATAACAAAGGCAAGATTGATAATCAAACTGATTCGTATGAATATAGATTACACAGTAACAGCATTAATGTTTCCCGCAATCCCACTGATCATGGGAGTATATTCTAATAGGTTTCACACTTTAAGTTCTTTAATTAGAAAAATACATGATGAGTATGTATTTGAAAAACACACTCCACCAGAATGGAAAGATCAATTGTTGAATTTAGAAAAAAGAATAGGTGTTTTAAAATTAAGTATATTATTTGCGGCATTCGGATTTCTGTTTAATATGTTGACTGTTTTTGGGCTTTATTTACAGGAACTTTTTATCGCAAGAATAATTTTTGGCTCATGTTGTTTATCAATGATGATTTCAATCATATTTTTTATTATTGAAATCCAAATCTCGACTAAGGCTCTTAGGCTTCATCTTTCAGATATGGATATTCAATTTAAGGAATAATTACTGCGGGACCAGTTAATAACCTTGACTCTAAATCTTTATGAGCTTGAGCAACATCATTTAAAGAATATTTTTTTGAAATTTCTACTTTAAATTTATTGGATAAAATAGCATCAAAAACTTTTTTTGCTGATTCAACAAGTTCTTCCCTTTTTACGGTATAATGAGCAATAGATGGTCTGGTAAAAAATAACCCTTTTGCATTGATATCTTTTTTGACATTAATCGTATCAACATATCCGGAAGCATTTCCAAATGCTACCATCATACCTCTAATCTTTAATGTCTCGATCGACCCTTTAAATGTTTTTATTCCAACGCCATCATAAACAACATCTATACCATTTTTTCCTACAATTTTTTCCACCTCTTCTACAAAATTTTTTTCAGAATAATTAATTACATGATGACAACCGTTTTTTTTTGCAATTTCTTCTTTATCTTTTGAACCGACAGTTCCAATTACTTTGGCACCTAAACAATTAGCCCATTGACATAAAATTTGACCAAGGCCACCAGCCGCAGCATGATATAAAATTTTATCACCTTTTTTTAATGGATAAGCTCTATGTAATAAATACTCTGCAGTAATTCCCTTCAGCGTAATACATGAAGCTACTTCGTCAGAAACACCATTAGGAACATTAATTAATTTTTCCTCAGGCATTATTTGTTTTTCTGAATAGGAACCGATAGGCATTGAAGCGTGAGTAACTCTATCCCCAACTTTAAATAATTTTACCTCAGATCCAATTTCTTCAACTACACCACAAGCTTCAAGACCAATACCACTCGGAAGTGGAATTGGGTAAAGTCCTGTTCTATGATATACATCAATATAATTTAGACCAATTGATAAATTTTTAACAAGAGCTTCTTTGGGTCCAGGTTTTCCAATTTTTTCATCTTTAAGAACTAAAACTTCAGGTCCACCAAATTTATCTATTTTAATTGATTTCATTTTTATTTTACAAATGTGCCATTATGATAATCTTGAACTGCTTGCAAAATTTCAGCTTTGGTATTCATCACAAATGGACCACCTCTAGCAATTTCCTCTTTGATAGGCTTACCAGAAATAATTAAGAATTTTGAATTTGATTGTGCTTTAATTTTCAAATCCTCACCATTTGAAAGTAAAATTAAAGTACTATCCTTAACTTTATTGTGATCATTTTTACCGATTTTTATTTCTCCCTTAATTAAGTAGACAAATGTATTATGAGTAGAAGGTAGTATATAATTTAATTCCTTACCTTTATTCAATTCAACATCCAAATAAATAGGTTTTAAATTATGTCCCTTAACAGGACCTTCAGCTTCTTCAAATTTACCTGCAATAACTTTTACTTTTTTATTTTCATCTTTATAAATACTCATTTTATCTGCGTCGATATAAATATATTCTGGTTTATTCATTTTTAATTTAGCAGGCATATTGATCCACAACTGAAATCCATGAAGTTTACCCTCCTTCATTGCAGGCATTTCAGAATGAATAATACCACTTCCTGTTTTCATCCATTGCACATCTCCTGCTGTCATTCTTCCTTTACCACCCGTGCTATCTTTATGTTCAAACTCACCTTCAAGCATGTAAGTTACAGTTTCGATACCTCTATGAGGATGAGCGGGAAAGCCTGCAACATAATCCTCACTGTTTTCAGATCCAAATTCATCCAACATTAAAAAGGGATCAAAATAATTTGGCTCAACACCAATACTTCTTTTTAATTTTACTCCTGCACCATCTGAAGCCTTAATTGGATTAATAATTTTGCTAACTTCAATATTTTTCATTAGTTTAAAATAGTTCTTATATTATGATTTTCAATATTACTTTTTGTTATGTGAGCCATCACAAAAAGGTTGACTGCTAGTCTGTTTGCATGCGCAGAAAAACATTTTTTTGCTCAACTCAGCTTTGTATATCACTGGATTAAACTCAGTTCCTTTATGTGAACCATCACAAAAGGGCTGTTTGGAACTTTTACCACAACTACACCAATAATAAGATTTACCTTGCTCAACATTTATTGCTAATGCACTGTGTCCTGCTCTCTTTCCTTTATTCATGTTCCTCTTATTTATATTAAATTGATAAGCTCACTTAAATTTTTTATTTGATTATCTGGTTTGTAATCAAGATTGTCAAAGATATTATTATTCCTATTTACCCAAATAGATTGATAACCATAATTACCACCACCAGATACATCCCATGTGTTTGCGCTTAGGAAAGCAATTTCATTTTTTGCAATTTGATATTTATTAACTGGCAATTTGTAGACATTTGAGTCTGGTTTATAAATCCCAACTTCTTCAATAGAAAACAAATCATCAAACAGATTATCTAAGTTATTACTTCTAACCAGCTCATTTAAAAGAGAAGGGGTTCCGTTAGAAAGTATAGCTAGTTTAAGATTTTTTTTCCTTAATATTTTGAGAGTTTCACGAACTTCTTCAAAAGGTGAGAGAACTTTATATAAATTCATTAACTCATTTTTCATTGAAGAATCTATATCAAAAGCCTTCATAGATTTGTCTAAGCTATCCTCTGTAATTTGCCAAAAATCCCTGTGTCTCTTCATCAAACTTCTCAGCCACGTATATTCCAGCTGAGTAGTTCTCCAAAAGTTTGCAAAATTTTCCCACTTATCTCCAATTTTATCTTGACACTTTTCGGCAGCGGAATTTACGTCAAACAATGTCCCATAAGCATCAAAAATTATTGCTTTAATATTTTTCATAATTTAACTTAACACAAATGAGTAATATTAGATTATTTTTTTCAAATAAACTATCAGCTAACATGACTGATAAATTAGATAATTCTCAATCACATTATCTAACTAAAGTGATGAGAGTTAAACAAAACGAGGTTTTCTCATTATTTAATAAAGATGGAGAGTGGGAAGCAAAAATTTTGGGAGTATCTAGGAGTATTGTTGAATTTGAAACTATAAAAAAAATTAGACAGCAAGAAAATACAAAAGAAATTTGGCTAGCATTCTCTCCAATTAAATCGAATTATCAAAATTTTATGATACAAAAAGCTACAGAGTTAGGAATTACAAAATTTTTGCCAATTATTTTTGATAGAACGATTGTTAGAAAGATTAATATGGAACGTTTAGGCAAAATAGTTATAGAGGCAATTGAACAGTCAGGTCTTATCAATATACCTTTCATTGAGCCTATTCAAAAATTAGATAATTTTTTGAAAAAAAATTCAATGGATCTAATCTTTACAGATTTAAACTCAGAAAATAAAAAAGTTGATAAATCAAAATTCACAGATAAACCTGTTTGTATAATTGTTGGTCCAGAAGGTGATTTTTCAGAAGCTGAAAGACAAAAGATTCTTTCTTTAAAAAGCGTTCAATCAATCAAAATTAGTCAGAATATTTTAAGGTCAGAAACAGCTGTCATATCTGCAATTTCGATCGTAAATTATGTGATTAATTGATAAATTGTCGCGAAAACTAAAGTGTAATTTTTTCAAAAGAGCTTTATATAGCTACCTAGAATGAATAAATTTTTATTTATATTTTTGTCATTATTCACATCGCAGGAAGCATTCGCTAATCAGCCCGTTGAATGGCAATTAGGTTTCCAAAATGCTGCTTCACAGTCTATGCGAGAAATTGTTTCTTTTCATAATTATTTATTACTACCAATAATTATTGCGATAAGTGTATTTGTCTTATTTTTGATGCTTTATGCATGTGTAAAATTTAGAGCCTCAGCAAATCCAAATCCATCTAAAAGAACTCATAATGTTGCTGTAGAAGTTTTGTGGACATTAATTCCATGTTTAATTTTGATCGTAATGGCAGTGCCGTCATTTAAAATCTTATATAAACAGGATGCTATACCAAAAGCAGATCTTACAATTAAAGCTGTTGGTTACCAATGGTACTGGGGTTACGAATATCCAGATGAAAATATTATTTTTGAATCTTACATGATAGAAGATAAAGATTTAAAGCCTGATCAACCTAGACTTCTAGCAGTTGATAATGAAGTTGTTGTACCAGTTGATAAAGTTGTAAAAGTTTTAATAACCGCAAATGATGTATTACATGCATGGGCATTACCCTCTTTTGGTGTAAAAAGAGATGCTGTTCCTGGAAGAATTAATGAGACATGGTTTAAAGCTGAAAAAGTTGGAACTTATTATGGTCAATGTTCTGAACTTTGTGGTATTAAACATGCTTTTATGCCAATTACAGTCAAAGTAGTGACTGAAGAGGATTACCTAATGTGGTTATTGGAAGCTAAAGAAAAATTTGCAAAAGAGGAAATTAAAAATAATAATCTTAAATTAGTAAGTAGATAAATTATGTACACACAAGCAGCATCCCACGATAGTCATACTCCAACTGGCTGGAAACGTTGGGCATATTCGACAAATCATAAAGATATAGGAACAATGTATTTGATTTTTGCAATCGTTGCAGGAGTTATTGGCACGGCATTTTCAGTTTTAATGAGAATGGAGCTAATGCATCCAGGTGATGGGATCTTAGGTGGTAACTATCATCTTTATAATGTTTTAGTAACTGGTCATGGATTGATAATGATTTTCTTCATGGTCATGCCTGCCATGATTGGTGGTTTTGGAAATTGGTTTGTTCCAATTATGATTGGTGCACCAGATATGGCATTTCCACGAATGAATAATATTTCTTTTTGGTTATTACCAGTTTCACTAACTCTATTAATATTATCTGTTTTTGCTGATGGCCCTCCAGGACAAACTGGGGTTGGTGGTGGATGGACTATTTATCCTCCTTTATCCTCTAAAGCAGGTCAACCAGGACCAGCAATGGATTTGGCAATATTAAGCTTGCACTTGGCGGGTGCTTCTTCGATTCTAGGAGCGGTAAACTTTATTACAACAATTTTAAACATGAGAACTCCTGGAATGACACTACACAAGATGCCGTTATTTGCTTGGTCAATCTTAGTGACAGCTTTTTTATTATTGTTATCTCTACCAGTTTTAGCTGGAGCGATTACAATGTTATTAACTGATAGAAATTTCGGAACTGCATTTTTTGATGCACAAACTGGAGGAGACCCAGTATTGTTTCAACATTTATTTTGGTTCTTTGGTCACCCAGAAGTTTATATTTTAATTCTTCCAGGATTTGGAATGATTAGTCATGTTGTCTCAACGTTTTCAAAAAAACCAGTTTTTGGATACTTAGGTATGGCCTACGCAATGGTTGCAATAGGGATTGTAGGTTTTGTTGTTTGGGCTCATCATATGTATACAGTCGGATTAAGTACAGATACAAAAGCTTACTTCTTAGCAGCAACTATGATTATTGCGGTTCCGACTGGAATTAAAATTTTTTCTTGGATAGCAACTATGTGGGGTGGATCAATTTCTTTTAAAACACCCATGATGTGGGCGCTAGGTTTTATATTTATGTTCACAGTTGGTGGTGTCACAGGTGTAGTTTTAGCTAATGCAGGAGTAGATACGGCAATGCACGACACTTATTACGTGGTTGCACACTTTCATTACGTTTTATCTTTAGGGGCCGTTTTTGCGATATTTGCAGGGTTCTACTACTGGTTTTCAAAAATGTCTGGTTATGAATATTCAGAGTGGCTTGGTCAATTACATTTTTGGTTAACTTTTATTGGTGTAAATTTAATTTTCTTTCCGCAGCATTTCTTAGGATTAGCTGGAATGCCTAGAAGGTATGCTGATTATCCAGATGCTTTTGCTGGATGGAATTATATTTCCTCAATAGGATCATATATCGCTGTTGTAGGTTTAGCTGTCTTTTTTGTGAACCTTATATACGCTTTTGCAAAAAAGAAAGCTGCTGCTCAAAATCCATGGGGCGAGGGCGCAACAACTTTAGAGTGGACAGTTCCATCCCCACCAAATTTTCATACTTTTGAGGAATTGCCAAAATTTGTTGATGATCAAGAAACAGAAAAATCTCCTAGCTAACAACAAGATTAAGAAAGACTGATGGATAATTTAAGGCTAAAGAAAAGAAGTTTATCACAAGAGGATTTATTTAATTTTTCGGAATTATTTAAACTTATGAAACCAAGGGTGATGTCTTTAGTTATATTTACCTGTGCAGTTGGTTTACTTACCTCACCAGATCTAGTTTCTACCAAAGACGCAATTATTGGAATTTTACTTGTTTCATTAGGTGCGGGTGCAGCTGGGGCTTTGAATATGTGGTATGAGTCTGATCTTGATGCATTAATGTCTAGAACATGTCTAAGACCAATACCTTCAGGAAAAATTAACAGAAATCAGGCTTTGATATTTGGGATAACTCTTTCAATCTTTTCAGTAATAGCATTAGATTACTTTACTAATAGAATTTCTGCAGCAATACTGCTTATAACAATTTTATTTTATGTATTTGTCTATACGATTTGGTTAAAAAGACGAACCCCTCAAAATATTGTGATTGGTGGGGCAGCAGGGGCATTCCCTCCAGTGATTGGGTGGACTATTGCAACTGGTTCTTTATCTATTGAGCCATTATCTTTTTTTCTAATAATATTTTTTTGGACCCCATCTCATTTTTGGGCCTTAAGCTTGTATAAGTCAGGAGATTACAAGAAAGCAAATATACCAATGCTTCCTATAACAAATGGAGTTGAAAGCACTAAAATAAACATATTAATTTACTCTTTATTAATGCTTCCAGTTATCATATTCCCATATTTGATAAATTTTGTTGGATTACCCTTTTTAATACCATCATTATTATTAACTCTTTATTATAATTTTTTGTGTTATGAGTTATACAATTATAAAAAAAATAAATTTAATCCTAAAAAAGCAAAATCAATATTTGGGTTCTCAATCTTATATTTATTTTTGATTTTTGTACTTTTTTTGATAGATAAGATAGTATGATTATTCCCGACAAAAAAACTAAAAAAAAGAATGTTATTACCGCACTAGCGATTATAGCTTTCATGATATTTTTATTTTTATTTACTTTGTACAATACTGGTGTATTTGAAAGAACAATATGATCCAAAAAAAAAAGTTAACTCCCATTATTCTGATAGGTATATTTGTATTTATGCTTGGATTATCTTATGCCGCTGTCCCTTTGTATGATCTATTTTGTAGAGTAACCGGTTTTGGTGGAACAACTCAAATTTCAAATAGTGCACCAAAAATAGTATTAAACAAAGTAGTAAGTGTAAGATTTGATACAAATGTGAATAATCTAACTTGGGATTTTAGGGCTAAATCAAATGTAATTGATGTAAAAGTCGGGCAGGTAAATAAAATAGAATTCGAAGTAGAAAATTATGGTAATGAACCTACAGCCGGGGTAGCTAGCTTCAACGTTTCACCTTCAAGTTTTGGAAAATACTACAGTAAATTAGGTTGTTTTTGTTTTGAGAAACAAGAGCTAAAAGCAGGGGAGAAAGCTACTTACGTAATGACTTTTTATCTTGATCCTGAAATGATAAATGACCCTAGCGTTAAAAACTTAGAAGACGTAACTATGTCGTATACTTTTTTCTCGACAGATTATTATAAACAATCATAATTAAAATATGTCAGCTGAAAAAAAACATGATTATCACTTAGTAGACCCAAGTCCTTGGCCTATTTATGTTTCGTTCTCTTGCTTAGTATTAGCTCTTGGTGCGGTGTATTATATGCATTCAGACATTTCTTGGGGGTTATATCTTGGATTTGCTCTATTAATCTATGGGGCCTATATGTGGTTCAGAGACGTTGTAATTGAAGCAGAACATCAAGGGCATCATACCCCTGTAGTTCAAATACATCACAGATATGGAATGACATTATTCATTGCTTCTGAGGTAATGTTTTTTGTTGCATGGTTTTGGGCTTATTTCGATGTAAGTTTATTTCCTAATGATTTTGTTGGAAATGTATGGCCACCTAAAGATATTAAGACTTTTGACCCTTGGGATATTCCATTAATAAATACACTTGTTTTACTTTTATCAGGTACGACGGTTACATGGTCTCACCATGCGTTGTTAGAAAATGATAGAAAAGGTTTCATTCAAGGATTAGTATTGACAGTAATTCTTGGGGTAAGCTTTACAGCACTACAAGCATATGAATACCATCATGCTACATTTGCCTTTTCAGACCATATTTATGGTTCTGTTTTTTACATGGCAACAGGTTTTCATGGTTTTCATGTAATAGTTGGAACAATTTTTTTAGCAGTATGTTTATGGAGAGGAAAATTAGGCCACTTTACCCAAGACCATCATTTTGGGTTTGAAGCCGCTGCATGGTACTGGCATTTTGTTGATGTAGTGTGGCTATTTTTGTTTGCTGCAATTTATATTTGGGGAAGTTAATTTTGATCTTTGAAAAATAAGTTTTTATTTTCTGTTTTTATAATTTTCTTTATTCTTGTTTTTATTGGGCTGGGTACATGGCAAATTATTCGTTTAAATTGGAAAAATAACTTAATTTTAGAGATTGAAAATTCATTAAAAAATCCTCCAGTAGAATTAGCTCAATCAAATAAAGAAAATTTTCTTAAGATTAAAACATCTGGTTTTATAGATTTTGATAAACAAATTTATTTATATAATCTAAATGACTCAGGTACTCCTGGATTTGAAGTAGTAAATCCAATTACTATTGAAGATGAGAATTATTTAATCAATAGGGGCTGGATACCATTCGAAAAGAAGGGAACTCAAGAAATCAATGTATTTGATCAAAAAAAAATTATTGGAACTTTGAAATTACAAGGTAGAAAAAATATCTTTAAGCCAGATAATGATTTGGATGAAAATTACTGGTTTAGTTTAAACAGAGAAGATGTCTTGAAATTTACAGGTAAAAATTTTTCAAAATATATTATTTATTTAGATGGAGATTATCAGTTTCCTAGACCAAAAAAAATCACTGCAAATATTTCTAATAATCATAAAAAATATGCGATGACATGGTTTTCATTAGCGCTTTCGATTCTTTTGCTATATCTATATTTTAGAAAAAAGAACTATTAAATGAATTATATTAGTACAAGGAATAATCAGGAAAATTATACTTTTAAGGAAGTTTTCCTCAAAGGTTTAGCAGATGATGGAGGGCTTTTTGTGCCCAAATCAATAAAACAATTTAAAATAGAGGAATTAGATGATCTAAAAAGCATTAGTTACAATGATTTAGCCGCTGAAATAATTTATCCATTTATAGGTGATTTCATGTCCAAAGATGAATTAATCTCTTCAATTTCAAAATCGTACTCAAAGTTTAGATCTAATGATGTTGTAAAAATCTCTGACCTTGGAAACCTAAAAGTTTTAGAACTATTTCATGGTCCTACACTTGCTTTTAAAGATATCGCAATGCAATTAATAGGTAATTTTTATCAATATCACTTGGGCTGTGATAAAAAAAAAATTAACATTATAGTTGCAACCTCAGGTGACACTGGTGCAGCTGCTATTGAAGCTTTAAAAGGAAAAAGTAATTTAAACGTATTCGTATTGCACCCTAATAATAAAATTTCACCTGTACAAAGAAGGTTAATGACAATACATCAGGAGAGCAACGTATTTAATATTGCAGTAGAGGGCAACTTTGATGATTGTCAAAATTTAGTAAAAGCAATGTTTAATGACAAAAAATTTTCAAAAGCGATTAACATGTCGGGTGTAAATTCAATTAATTGGGCAAGAATTATTGCTCAATCAGTGTATTATTTTTATGCCTATTTTAAAGTTGGAAATGGTCAGCCTTTATCCTTTTCAGTTCCAACAGGAAACTTTGGTGATATTTATGCTGGTTACTTAGCAAAAAAACTAGGTCTTCCAATTGATAAACTAATTGTGGCTACAAATAAAAATGACATACTTCACAGAGCTATATCTGGTGGTGATTACAGTCAAAAGAAAGTTGAGGAAACAAATACACCAAGTATGGACATACAAATAGCAAGTAATTTTGAAAGACTTTTATATGATATAAAGGAGTGTAATTCAGAACTTACAAAAGATGTAATGGCTAAAATAAAAGATAATATTTATAAAATTGATAAAAATGATTTAGCCAAAATTAAAAAAAATTTTATTTCAGAGATGCTTGATGAAAAGGAAACTGTTGAAATGATAAAGACAATTAGTGATGAACATCAGATGGTAGTTGATCCACATACTGCAGTAGGTATTGGCGCTGTGAGAAAATTAGGATTTGAAAAAAATTGCGTCGTATTATCAACTGCACATCCATGTAAATTTCCAAAAGCGATAGAGGAAGCAATCTCAAAAACTGAAAATTTACCTGATAGTCTTAAATATGTTAATGAAAGAAAAGAAAAATTTGAGCTTCTTCCAAATGATATTGAAAAAGTTAAAAAATATGTAATGAATTCGATATGAAACTTAAAATAAATGATCAAATACCAGACACAGAAATTTTTCAACTTGTTGATGGAGAGCCCAAAAAAAACAAATTAAGAGATATCATAGGAAATGGAAAGATTGTTTTATTTGGTTTGCCCGGGGCGTTTACGTCAACTTGTTCAAAACTTCACCTTCCCGGTTTTATTGCAAATGCAGATAATATCAAAGGAAAAGGAATACAAAACATATTTTGTTTATCAGTTAATGATCCTTATGTAATGAATGGTTGGGGAGAGATAAATAATACTGGAGATAAAATAAAAATGTTATCTGATCCATATTTATCATTCACTAAAGCAATAGGTGCAGAAGTTGATCGAAATTCAAAAGGAATGGGAATTAGATCTAATCGTTATTTGATGGTTATTAAAAATTTTACAGTTGTCAATATTCATGTTGAAAAAGAAACAAAAGAATGTGGTTTAACCTCAGCAGAAAATTTATTAAATCATCTATTATAAGTTTGCAGCATTTTTAGCCAATAAATCAACTTCATTATTTAATTCGTCTGTTGAATGTGCTTTTACCCAATTCCAACTTATTTCAAATTCATTATTAAGTAGGTCTAATTCTGTCCAAAGTTCTTTGTTACTTACCTCTTTTTTATTTGCTGTCTTCCATCCATTTTTTTTCCAATTATGTATCCATTCAGTTATTCCAGACTTGACGTATTTAGAGTCTGTAAAAATTTGAACTTTACTACCTTTTGGAATTTTTTTGAGGGCTTCTATGGGTGCTAATAACTCCATCTGATTATTTGTAGTATCCTTTTTACTTCCTTTAATTTTAGTTTTTTTTTCATCATCTAATATTATTGCTGCCCAACCACCTTGACCTGGATTTCCAATGCATGAACCATCAGTGTATATTTTAATCATTAATTTAAATAATCTTTATAAGTTCTTAAATTATTATGTATTACAAGCTTTTGATAATATTCCTTTGGATCTTTTATTTTAATTAATGCTGTTTTTGGAGTATTTGAATAGTCATAAAGTCTTGTCATAAAATATCTCATTGCAGCACCACGACATAAAATATTTAATGATTTTTTTTCATTAATTGAGATTTTTCTAATTTTTTCATAACCTTTAAATAAACTTTTAACTTTCTTTTTATTCATTACGAACTTTGAATTTTTTTTATCAAAACAAAGAGCATTTACGCAAATTGCGATTTCATACATAAAATAGTCATTAGCTGCAAAATAAAAATCTATTACCCCTGATAATTTGTTATTTTTGAAAAATATATTATCAATAAATAAGTCCCCGTGAATTATTCCATTTGGTAAATTTTTAGGCCATTTTGTTTTTATATCTTTGAAATTGGTTTTTAAAAATTTTTCTAAGTTAGTAAATTTTTTTGATTTAAATTTTATACTCTTCAGTAATGGATTTAGAAATTTGACACCCATAGAGTTCTTTCTAGAAAGATTAATTTTTTTTGAGGAATGATGCATTTCAGCAATCATTTTGCCTATGTCATGACAGTTTTGGAAATTAAGTGATTTTTTATCTTTTCCTTTAAGAAAAGAAACTATGCATGCAGTTTTATTTTTAATATTTATTAAATATTTTCCATCTTTTTTCTTTTGTGGTTTTGGGCAATTTATTTTTGAGTCGTTTAATTCGTCCATTAATTTCATAAAAAAAGGTATTTCTTTTTTAGAGACTCTCTTTTCGAAAATTGTAAGTATAAATTTTTTATTTTTTGATCGTAGTAAATAGTTTGTATTCTCAATTCCTTGTTTTATACCTTTAAATTCTATGATTTTTTCTATGTCAAATTTTCTATTAATATAAGAAATGTCTTTTTTATTTATTTTTGTATAAACAGCCATTTTAGTTTAATTTTTTTGGAGCTTTGAAAACAACGTTTTCTTTAATTATTTCTACTTCATCTATACTGACTGTAAATTTATTTTTTAACTCATTTATAAAATTATTTACTAAAATCTCAGGCGCAGAAGCTCCAGAGGAGATGCCAATTATATTTGAGTCTTTAATTAAATCGAATGGTATTTCACTTTGTGAATGAATTAATAATGAATTAGAACAACCAGATTTTTTTGCAACTTCAACTAATCTTACTGAATTAGAGGAATTTCTACTACCAATTACAAAAAATAAATCGCATTTTTTTGCAATATTTTTGACAGCCATTTGTCTATTTGTTGTGGCGTAACAAATATCTTCTTTCATTGGTTCTCTTATATTAGGAAACCTGTCTTTTAAGATCTGAATTATATCTTTTGTGTCATCCACTGATAACGTTGTTTGAGTAACATATGAAATTTTTTTACTGTTTTGAGCTTTATATTTTTTGGCTTCATTTTCGTTTTGAACAAGATCAATTGATCCTTTAGGTAATTGCCCCATAGTTCCAATAACTTCAGGGTGATTTTGATGTCCTATCAAAATTAAATGATACCCAGCTTTATGTAAATTTTCAGCCTCTCTATGTACCTTTGATACTAATGGGCATGTAGCATCAATATATGTCATATTATAATTTTTTGCATCCTCTGGTATTTTTTTTGGAACACCATGTGCTGAAAATATAACTGGTCTTGTTTTATCCTCTATTTCTTCAAGCTCTTCAACAAAGATTGCTCCTTTATTTTTTAAATCATCAACCACATATTTGTTATGTACAATTTCATGACGTACATAAACTGGGGCACCATATTTCTTAATTGACTTTTCTACAATTTCTATAGCCCTTTCAACACCTGCACAAAAACCTCTTGGAGCTGAAAGCAATATCTTTAAATGTTTATTTTTCATTTTTTTCAATCAAGTATTCAAGCAATATATGAGGAAAGGTCAAAGACGCCAAACCTATAAATATAATTTTAATAATTGAATCATCAAAATTGTAAGTATTATTTAATAAATAAAGCCCGACAAAACAAAAAATAGCGGTAAGAATTGTAAGTGGTAAAGCTTTTTTTATAAATATTTTTAATCCTTTAACAAGGTCATTTGAATTCAACTCTGACATCAGGGAAACACTATGTCTAACTGAATGTAAAAAACAAAAATAAATTGTAAAAGCTACTAATGGGGAGAAATAGTAATTAATAATTATAATTGAAAAGAAATCAAAAAAAATTACAAATTTTTTCAATTCAAAATTTTTTGTGAATAATAAAATATTGGATAAAGTTGAGAGAATAATTGCATAAAGTAATACTTTACTAGATTCAATTAAATTTAAAAAATTATAAAAGGACTCATTTTCAATAAGTAGTAATTTAAATATTGATATTGTATCATCAAAATGAAAATATATTGGTGCAAAAATTATAAGAGAACCTTTTAACAAAAATAATAATTGATAATAATATGTATTTTCTGTTATTAAAAATTGAGTATCTTCTTTACCAAAATGATAAGACGCAATAATCAAAAAAATAATTAAGGAAATATATGGAATTATTACCCAGAAAATAACTACGACAAGAGCAATCAAAAAATAAGTTAAATAAAAGATTAAAAAATTACTAATTCCAAAAATTTTAAAAAGCTTCCTTCCCTTGTAATTGTCTAGTGATCCATGAGATATACCTATGCTTAAGATTAAAAATAAGCAAATTAGGGGTGAGATTGTAACGCTGTTTATCTTTAGATTTAATAATGAAAAAATATTACAAAATAAAAAAAAAATAAAAGAGTGGTTAAAATTTATTTTTTTTATTTTGTTATTCATTTTTTTAATCTGACTAATAAAATAATGCTTTAATAAAAGTCAATTTAGGCATTTTTAAAATTATAGACAAATCTTCAAAAAAATTACTTTTATTGGATAAAAATTTTATAACAGTCTTTGGTGATGACTTAAACATTTTAAAAAATACATCAGGCATTTTTTCTGGATGTTTTTCAAGAACTCTTAAAAATATTTCATCCAAGTATTGATATTTAGCACCAATACAATATTTTCTAGAATTAGTAATATTCTCAATATTTTCTCTTATATACTTGCTATGTTCTTGAATATTAAGAAAAGTGTAACCTGTGCTTAATCTAGTCATACCCCCTGCAGTTCCTATATTTATTTTGTTCTTTTCTTTTTTTTCTAGGGGATGAAAGAGAGGTATTGCGCCTTGCTCTTTATAATGAATTTTGTAATTTTGTAATTTTAAATGATTTTCAATATAATCTTTGATTTGTCTGTCATAATCTTTTTCTGAATTATCATTCATTTTAGATAACCAAGTAGTCTCAATTAAGGCTGATTTTTTTGAAAAGGGCAATGTATAAAAAAAATGAACACTTTCCCTTTGGTCACATTCAAAATCCATAAGATTAAAAATTTCTTCATCAAAAAAATTACTTTGAGTCTCAATCTCAACTCCACAAAAATGTTGCCAAAGATTTTTATAATTATTTTTAATAGACGGAACACTGTTGAATATAAAAGAGTTTTTAGTATTAACTTCACTTATATGGTTAAAGAAAGAAATATTCTTATTTTGTCTTAATTTGTTATTAATTTTTTCGTAGAATAATCCACTATCAATACTTTGATATGGAGAGGCCTTACATTCTAGAAAATTTGTTTTATTTGGAATATTGATTGAAAAGTTTACCCAATTCTTTTTAACACAGTCGTTAAAACTATGTGGTATCACCCTCCAAAAAGACCAAGTCTTATCTCTTTTATACTCAGCCCTTGGCTCTATAATTGCAAGAGTTTTATCTCTTAATTTTTCATGAATTTCTAACTCATATGCTAGAGATAAACCTGCACAACCTCCACCAATAATAATGTAATCAAATTCTCTCATTTAAATTTATTTCTTCATTTATTAAAAAATGATTATGCTGGATTTGGTCATCCTTGATCTTAGTAAAAGACAGTTTTATTAGGTCTAAAACTGCGAAAATAGTCTCAATTATTTTTTCAAAATTTGAAACATATATTTTTCCTGATTTTTTATAATTTTCATGAGTTTTCTTCTTAAGAATTTTATACCCAATTTTCCTGTAAATCCTCCTCGCAACTAAAATTGAAAATCTGAAAATTATTGGTATTTCCTTAATAGAGTAAAAAGAGTTATCATAGAAAGTGTCTGCAAGATCTATGGTTGAGGAAATTTCCTCAAAATTTTCATTTATATAAAATCGATTTATTTTAGAGTCCTCAATTACATCTCTTGATATATTTGTAAGCTGCATAGCAATACCAAGATCAACTGCTGATTTTAGTGAGCTTTTTTTAGTAACTTTTAAAATTTTTGCCATCATTAATCCAACTGTTCCTGCGACTCTATAGGAATAAATTAATAAGTCTTTTTTTGAATTTAATTTTACTTTAGTTTTGATATCCGATCTAATACCATCTAATAAGTCCTCTATAATCTTCACTGAGATTTCAAATTCATCAATAAGACTCCACATGTTTTTAATAATGGGATTATTTAAATTTTTTTGAGTAAAATCATTTTCAAATTGCTTAAATTTAATTTCTTTGATTTCTAATTTTTCTTGATCATCTGCTATATTGTCTGCAACTCTACAAAAGTCGTATAATGCAGAGCATTTTTTATATGTTTTTTTGGGTAAAAAAAAACCTGCCCAACTAAAAGATTTAGCGTAAGCCGACAAATAATTTTTATCAGACATTATAGGATTTTATCTAGCACCTTAGCTGATGAAAGTACTCCAGGCACCCCAGCACCAGGGTGTGTACCTGCGCCAACAAAATAAAGACCATCATATATTTCAGATTTATTATGAAATCTAAAATATGCTGACTGTGAAAATTTTGGTTGAATTGAAAATCCTGAACCATATTTTGTATTTAAATCTTTTTCAAAGTAATCAGGTGTTAAATAGAAATCTTCCACTATATTTTCTCTAAGATTTGGCATTAAATCTTTCTGCATTTTATCAATGACCAAATCCCTCATCTTTTGTCCTTCTACATTCCAGTCTATTTTTGATTGATTATTTGGTACTGGGACTAGAACATAAAAACAGTCGTTACCCTCAGGGGCCATAGATTTGTCAGTAGCAGATGGTCTATGAAGATAATAACTAATATCGTTATTTAACTTCTTATTATTAAAAATATCATCTAAGTGTTCTTTGTAATTAGCTCCGAACTTAATTGTGTGGTGTTCAACATTTTCATATTTTTTCTTTGTTCCAAAGTAATAAACAAACAATCCCATAGAGTATTCCATTCTATTTTTTTTCCATTTAAAAAAAAATGAATTATTTGTATTTCCATTTAACATTTTTTCATATACAGCAGGAGGATCTGCGTTACAAATTACATTGTTAGATTTTATTATCATTTGATTACTCAGTTCAACACCAGTAATTTTTTTTTTGTCTGTTATAATTTTAGTAACCTCTTGACCTTTAATTATTCCTATTCCTACCTCTTTCATTAATTTTTCAAAACCTTTAATTATATTTCCTGTTCCACCCATTGAGTAATGGATACCCCATTTTTTTTCCAAATATAAAATTAATCCGTAGATAGAGGTAGTAGTAAATGGATTTCCTCCAACTAGCAGCGGATGCATACTTAACATTCTTCTCAATTTTTCATTTTTAACATACGAAGATACTAAAGAGTATACAGATTTATAACTTTTCAATTTTAATAGCGAAGGTAACTGTTGCATCATTACAAATGGTTTATCAAAAGGAACATCGGCAAGTTCTGTAAAACCTTTATCAAAAATTTTTTTGGTAAAATTAACTAAATTTTCATAACCCTCAACGTCGTCTTTATTAATTTCTCCAATCTGCTTTTTCATCTCATCTTCATTACCTGAATAATTAAATTTAGTTTTGTCCTCAAAGACAAATTGATACCAAACTTTAAGTGGAGATAATTTTATGTAATTTTTTGGGTCTTTTTTAAACAATTCGAATAGCTCGTTAATCAAATATGGAGCAGTAATTACCGTTGGTCCCCCATCATAAGAAAACCCATTCCTACGAAAAACTCTTGCTCTTCCACCAAGATCTGGATGTTTTTCTATTAATGTAACTTCATGTCCCTTAGATCTTAAACGAAGAGCAGCAGCTATTCCGCCAAATCCAGAACCTATTACAACAGAATTCATTTTGATAATTTATAGTTTTTTTTGAAAATTGTAAGTGTATTATGAATTAATATTTTTTAATTCTTCTTTTGTTTCATCTAAATTTTTTTGAAATAATTTATCAAGTTTAGATTTATCAACTGAAGTAGTTAATATATTTTTTACAGAATCGACAGCAATTTTAATCGAAGAGTCTTTAATCTCTTTAATTGCAGCATCTTTCATTTGGTTAATTTTATTTTCTGCTAGACTTTTTTTAATTTCTGAGGATTTATGAAATTTATCGTTTAATTCAATGATTAGATTATCACCATCTTTTTTTGCTTGTCTTAAAATTTCTTCTCTTGTTGACTGTGCTGTATCCAACTTTTTTTGCGCATTATCCAATAATATTTTTGCTTCACTTCTGAGTTTTTCACTTTCATCAATCTCGTTCTTAATATCTAAAATTAATTTATTTAAAATTTCATTAATTTTCTGAGGAACTTTAAGGTAAACTAACCCTCCAAAAAAAATGATAAATGAGACAGCTACCCAGAAAGTTGCATCAATTGCCATAATATTTATCTCCGTTTTTTTTTGACAAATCATCAACAATTGCAGAAATACTGCTATTATTAATCTCAGATCCAATTAATTTTTTAAGTATTTCAGAAGCCATCTCTTTTGCAATTCTATTGATTTTTTCTGGGGCACTTTTTTTCAACACGTTAATTTCTTGCTCAGCTTTTTCTATTTCCTCATCAATTTGTTTTTCAATAGTTTCTTTCTTAGCATTAATTTCTTTTAAAGCATTTTCTTTGGCATCTCCTAAAATATTTTTCGCATCTGATTTACTTTTTAAAACAATATTATCATACTCTTTAAGCTTAGCCTCACTACTTTCTCTTCGCTTATCTGCTGCCTCAATGTTATCTTGTATTTGAGATTTTCTTAATTCTAAGTTTGAACTTATTTTTGGTAGAATTAATTTTGACAAAATAATATACAGAACACCAAAAGTAAGGGTTAACCAGAATATTTGTGATATCCAAAACTCTGGATTTAATTGAGGCATGCCTCCGCTTTCAGCTCCAAAAACCTCTTTAAAAAAAAAGAGATTAAAAAATATTGACTGAAAAAATATTTTTTTAATCATTAATTTAAAATGCAAAAAGAATAATTAACGCAACTACTAATCCAAATAATCCTGTTGCCTCTGCAAGCGCAAAGCCTAAAAGCAAATTTGGAAATTGTTTTTGTGCTGCTGACGGATTTCTCATAGCACCTGACAAATAATTGCCAAAGATAATTCCGATTCCAACACCGGCACCTGCTAAAGCTATTGCTGCTAAACCAGCCCCGATCATTTTTGCTGCTTCTAATTCCATTATGTCCTCCTATGTTTGTTAATGGTGTAAGTTTAATGCATCGTTTAAATAGATGCAGGTTAAGATTGCAAAAACATATGCTTGAAGAAAAGCAACTAATATCTCTAAGCCAGTTAAAGCAACCGAAAAACTAAGTGGAAGCCATCCACCAACTACTCCAAGGCTTATTACAAAGCCTCCAAATACTTTCATCATTGTGTGACCTGCCATCATATTAGCAAAAAGTCTGACTGATAAACTAATAGGTCTGCTTAAATATGATATAATTTCAATAATTACAATTAAAGGTAATAGTACAATAGGTACCCCACTTGGTACAAATAATTTAAGATAACCAAAACCATGTTTAATAAAGCCAATGACTGTAACAGCTATAAAAATAAAAGCTGCTAATACGAAAGTTACAATGATATGACTAGTAACTGTAAAAGTGTATGGAATCATTCCAAACATATTACAAAAAAGAACAAACATGAATAGAGAAAATATAAATGAAAAATAAGGTTTTGCTTTTGAGCCCGCGGTATCACTTATCATTTTTGACACAAAAGTATAACTTATTTCAGCTAATAACTGAATCTTATTTGGAAGTAATGAATTTTTTTTTGAACCAAGATTAAAGATAACTAAAATAGCCAAAGAACTAATGACCATAAATAAACTTGCATTTGTGAACGAAATATCAAAAGCACCTATTTTAATTTCTGGACCAATTCTATAGACTTCAAATTGCGTCATTGGATTTGCTGCCATAAATTTTTCTAATTATTTTTGCATGTTTTTTGCAGACTTAATTACATTCATTATTCCAGCAACTACACCTACAAAAAAAAATATTAAAATTAACCATGGTTTAGTATCAAAGGTCTTGTCTAAAATAAACCCAATAATTGTCCCTACAGCAACAGCAGAAACTAGCTCTGTGCTTAACTTAAAAGCAGTTCCAATAGAAGAGGGGTTTAATTTTCTTTGATTTTTTTTATCTAACACTTTTTTTTTTGCAATTTCTAAGCGAGTTTTAAATGGATCTTTAGGCATTATAATTTAGATTTTTAAGCGACCATACCTTCAGCTTTTTGCAGATCAACGGCAACAAGTTGGCTTATACCTTTTTCTGGCATTGTTACTCCGTATAATCTGTTCATTTTTGACATTGTTAAAGCGTGATGGGTAACGATAATAAATTTAGTATTTGTAATTTTTGTTAGCTCCTCAAGTAAGCTACAAAATCTTGTAACATTTGCATCATCTAACGGTGCATCAACTTCATCAAGTACACAAATTGGAGAAGGGTTAGTTAAAAAAACTGCAAATATTAGAGATAATGCAGTCAGTGCCTGTTCTCCTCCAGACAATAAGGTAATAGATTGAAGACGTTTACCTGGGGGGCTTACTAACATTTCTAAACCAGCTTCCAAAGGGTCATCAGAGTCTACTAATTCAAGCTTAGCATTTCCTCCATTAAACAACTTAGTATAAACTTCGTTAAACTTTCTATTAACTTTATCAAAAGCTTCAATTAATCTCTCTCTTCCTTTTTGGTTAAGTTCATTGATACTATCTTTTAATTTTACTATAGCGGTTACCAAATCTGTACGGTCTTCCTCCATTTTTTTTATTTCTGTCTCAAATTTATTTGTTTCTTCATCTGCTTTTAAATTTACAGAACCAAGTTTTTCTCTCTCTTGTTTTTTCTTATCAAGCAAATCTTCCTGATTTATTGCATCTGGTAATTCTTCTATACCAAATAAATTTGAGTTTTCTAAAATGTTTTCTTCTGATAAACTTAACTCAGAATTTATTCTGTCAATTAAATCATTTTTTCTTTTTTTTAATCCTTCAACAGTTGCGCCTGAGCTTGCTTTTCGTTCTCTAATTTGAATTGATTGTTCCTGGATTTTATTAAGTTGTGATCTTAGTGTTTCAATTTTTTCATCAGTCGAATTTATGATAGTTTCATTTTGACTTTTTTCTTCTTCAGAAATTCTCAGACCTTCCGTTACTTGACCTTTTTTTTCAGCCTGTAATTTTGGTTGATTATCTAATTCATCTAACTGTATATTTAATTTATTCTTTCTGTCTATAAGTTCAGTTACCATCTTTTCTGAATTGAGTAATAAGTTTTTCCAACTCTCAATTTCTGTATCAATGATCTTAATTCTTTCATTTCTTTTTACAGACTCTTTTTTGATGTTTTCATTTTTACTATAACTGCTAGCGTATTCTTGAATTAAAGTCCTAAAATTATCAAGTGAAGATATTGCCTCTTGATTTTTACCAAAATTAATTTGTTCTTTAATTTTTTCTATTTGAATATTTAATTTTTCTTTAGAAGAATTTAAGTCATTATCAGACTGTTTTTCTGACTCATAGTATTTTGAGTCAAATTCTATTAGTTCTTTTTTTTCTTCCCTAAGCCTTTTTTCGTTTGAATTTGCGTCTATAACTATTCCTTTTTCTCTATCAATGTCTTCTTCTAATGTTTGAAGCGTTTTTTTTATATTTTTAATATCATCTTGTATTCTTGAATTCTGTTCATCAAGACTTTGAAGTTCTAAGTTTAGTCTTTGTATTTTAGATAAATTTTCAATATTTTTCTCTCTTAAAGGTGTTACTTTATCTGTCTCAGATTTAATTAATGCATCAATTTCTGAAATTCTATTATTAAAATCTAAAACCTCGGTCTCTGCTTCAACATTTATTTCATTTTCAATTCCAATTTCTTTATCTATTTCCAATAATTTCAAATAATACAAACCTGCTTCAATCTTTTTTATTTCTTCAGACATTTTTTTGTATCTCGCAGCCTCTTCGGCTTGTTTTTGTAAATTTACAAGTTGTCTCTCTTGTTGACGTCTTAATTCATCAGCTCTTTTAAGATTATTTTCAGCAGCATTAAGTCTTAGTTCAGCTTCATGTCTCCTCACATGTAGACCAGAAATACCCGCAGCTTCTTCAAGTATAGCTCTACGGTCTGTTGGTTTTGCTGTCACAAGTGCTCCAATACGCCCCTGGCTTATCATTGATGGTGAATGAGCTCCAGTTGATAAGTCAGCAAAAAACATTTGTGCATCACGAGCTCTAACTTCTTTATCATTAATATAAAATTTGGAACCTTTATCTTTTTCTATTTTTCTTCTAACACTAATCTCATCAAATTCTCTAAATTGAACTGGACCCTCATTCTTGTCGCTCTTTACAGTTACTGACACTTCAGCAATATTTTTTGATGCTTTATTAGATGTTCCTGAAAATATTACATCTTCCATTCCGGATCCCCGCATACTTTTTGCTGATGTTTCTCCCATAACCCATCGAAGAGATTCAACAATATTTGATTTTCCACATCCGTTCGGACCGACTATTCCAGTTAAACCGTTTTCAATTAAGAAATTAGTTTTATCTGCGAAAGATTTAAATCCATTTAATTGGATTTTTTTAAACTCCATGGGAAGTTTATATCATTTTTTCAAGAGATTTTTTTAAATTTTTATAATTAAGAGTTTTTTCAAACTTTTTGTCATTTATAATAATCGTAGGAGTAGCATTAACCTTAAATTTTTTTACACCTTCGATTCGATCATTTAAAACGAAATCTTCAATTTCTTTATCATTAATACATTTTTCAAAATCTATCTTAAAACCTTTTTCTTCAAGAAATTTCTTTAAATTATTATTAATCTCTTCTGCTGTATTTCCTTTTACCCATTCTTGTTGATTTGAATATAAGCTTTCTAAAATTTCTAAACTTTGATCACTTTTACACTGGGAAACTTTTGAAGCATTGAAAGCAGCTACATCTAATGGAAAATGTCTAAATTCAATTTTAGCTAACCCTGTGTCCAAATATTTTTTTTTAAGCTGAGGATACACATCTTTGTGGAAATCTGCACAATGACTACATGTCAGAGACTCGTATGCTATAATTACAATCTTAGCATCTATATTACCAACTGATATTCTCTTTATTTCCCCAGATATTTCAATTGAATTGTTTGAAGTTTTATCTGAACTTTTTTTATCATCAGATGGTGAGCATGAGCTTAAAAATATTATTAAAATAAATAAAATTTTTTTCATTTTTTTTTAAACACTTTTGATAAGTGAAGTAAAGATTTTTTAATTTTTTCATTTTTAACACTATTTATCTTTTTTAGATAATCATGATTTGTCACATCATGAGAATCTTTTTCATTTATAGAGGGTTCAATTTTATCATCATCAAAATTTGCTAGTTTGATTTTCTCAACCACAGGATAACCAAATAAAATATTTAATTTTTCTAAAATATCTTTTCTTGAATATTCTAGTTCAACTTCATGCCCTCTTTTTACATTGATTATCAAGGTGCTAACACCCAGCTTGTTTAAAGTTTTAAATGATTTGGGGTAACAAACTTTAAATAAATTTTCTCCAACAATATATTTCCAATTGTTAATAGCTTCAGAATACACATGGCCTTTCTTATTAATGACTTTTTTGATATTTTTTGGCAAAGTGTCTTTAAAGGATCTTAAGCCTTGAATGCTATTTCTCTGCTTAGTATATTTTTTAAATTGCATATGAAAGATCAAATAATAACAAAAAAAATTCTTAATTGGTATGATTTAAATAAGAGATCATTACCCTGGCGAAAAAATGTTTCACAATCAAAAAGGCATTATTATACATTAGTAAGTGAATTTATGTTGCAGCAGACACAGGTTGTAACTGTAATCCCTTATTTTAAGAGATTTATAAATAAAATTCCAAATCTAAAAAAACTTTCAAAAATACAAGATAGAGAATTGATAAAACTTTGGGAGGGTCTTGGATATTATTCAAGAGCTAGAAATCTAAAAAAAACTGCTAAAATTATAATTAATAAATATCATGGAAAAATTCCAAATAATTATGAGGATTTAATATCTTTACCTGGTATCGGTAATTACACAGCTTATGCAATTTTAGCTATTGCCTTTAACAAATCCTACATTCCTTTAGATGGAAACATTGAAAGAGTTTTAAAAAGATATCTTTATTTAAAAAAAGTCAAGGAAATACAAAAAGACAATCTAATACAAAAGAAATCCATTTTTGGAATATCATCAAGACCAAGCGATTATGCTCAAGCATTAATGGAATTAGGTGCAATGATATGCAAACCAAAAAATCCTGTCTGTAGTGAATGTCCTATCTCAAAAGGCTGTAAGTCTTATAAAAAGAAAGATTTTAATTTAGCTAAAATTACAAAAAAGAATAAAGATAAATATTTTATTCTCAAAGTTTATAAAAAAAACCAAAAATACTTGTTAGTAAAAAATACAAAATTTAACTTTCTTAAAAATTTAGTAATTTTTCCAATGGAAGAACTATTTAACCCAAAAAATTTTAATGAAAATCTTAATTTTAAGATGTCAAACATGAATATGAGCATAAGAATTCAATATCTCAAAAATGCAAAAAGATTTCCTTCATCTTATTGGTTTGATAAAAGAAAATTAGATAATTATATGCTTCCAACGTTCACTAAAAAAATGGTCAAATATTTAGAAAAAAATTAATGAAAAAAGTAGCTGTAATTGGAGCTGGTATCTCAGGGCTATTCATTGCCAATTTATTTAAGAGAAACAAAAAGTACCAAGTAACTATTTTTGAGAGAAATCGTTTAATCAATTTAAATGAAGGTTACGGTATTCAATTATCTGTTAACAGCATCAAACTTTTAAACAAAATTCAGTTTGATAAATTAGAAAATAATGAGAAATTTAATCCAGATAAAATCAATTTTTATTCAGTTAAAAATTCTAATAAGATATGTGAGTTAAATATATCAGATTTTAATACTGAAAATTGTAAATATACCACTCTTAAAAGATCATCACTTATTAATTTTTTGAAAAAAGATCTAGAAAAAGAAATAAAATTTGACCACACTATTTCAAAGATAGAACAACAAGATCAAATCGTTAAAATCACTTTTGAAAATAATGAAATTTATGAATTTGACTATTTAATTATTTCAGACGGAGTCTTTTCAAAAAGTAAAAATCTGTTATCAAAAAATCAAATTAAACCAAAATTTAATGATACTCTAGCTATTAGAGGAATAATACCAAGCTCTTCAAATATGGCTGATAAAAAAAACATCTCATTGTTTTTAGGTTCAAATTTTCACTATGTTATTTATCCAGTATCCCCTGATGGAGATTTAAACTTTATATCTTTAATGAAATTTAAACTTTCAAAGGATGAACAAAAAAATTACTCTTTATTTGATGACGATATTTTTATTAAAAAGATTTTAGAAAGAGTTCCACACATAAAAAAGAAATTTTTTGATAGTATTGATGATCTAAAGATATACCCAGTATTTATCAGTCGTAATTTTTTTAGAGCTAAAAGTAATAATATTCATTTAATAGGAGATGCTTTTTTTGCCTTTTCACCATCATTTGCTCAAGGTGCATCACAGTCAATAGAAGGAGCATATGAATTATTTGAGAGTATAGAGAATAATACTGAAAGTAATTTTTTTAGAAATAGAGTTAAAAAAATAAAAATGGTTAATAATCGCTCAAAATTTAATCAATTTGCTTTTCATTTATCTAATCCTTTAACAACATTATTAAGAAATATTTTTTTGAAAAGATTGGTAAAAAACAAAAAGTTTTTAGAGGGCTATCTTGGTAAAATTTATAAAAACTAAAGATTAGAAATCAATCTTTGTCTTAAATGATCGATAGGAACTGCGTTTCCATTCAAGTTATAATGCCAATAGGTCCATCCATTACAGCTTTCAGTACCCAAGATTGTTGCTGCTACTTTATGGATTGAGCCTTCAGTCTGAGCATGTTTGATACTGCCGTCAGCCATGATTTTTGCGTTAATCTTCTTTTTATTGTCAAAAATAGTGGTACCTGGCTTAATTATTCCCAACTCAACTAATGAACCAAAAGGAATTCTTGGTTTAGATCTGCCATTTTGTAAAGTATCCAAATAATCGTCTTCTATAGGTTTTGCTTTCTTAAGTCTTTGCTCGGCAGCTTTAAAATAGATTTTTTCTTTCTCAATTCCGTAATAATTTCTCCCCAATTTTTTTGCTACTGTTGCTGTTGTTCCTGATCCTAAAAAAGGATCTAAAACTAAATCATTTTTATTTGTACTTGCTAATAAAATTCGGTGAAGTAAAGCCTCCGGTTTTTGCGTAGAATGCACTTTTTTACCATTCTTTTTTAGTCTTTCAGAACCATTACAAATCGGCAATTCCCAGTTAGATCTCATTTGAAGATCGTCATTTAAACACTTTAGGGATTGATAATTAAAAGTGTATTTTGATTTTTCAGACTTAGATGCCCAAATTAAAGTTTCATGGGCATTTGTGAAACGTGTTCCTCTAAAATTTGGCATAGGGTTTTTTTTATTCCAAATGACGTCATTTAAAATCCAAAAACCTAAATTTTGAATAGCTGTACCAACTCTAAAAATATTGTGATAACTACCAATTACCCAGATAGCTCCATCTTTTTTTAAAATTCTTTTACATTCGCTTAACCATGAGTAAGTAAAGTCATCATATTTTTTAAAATTTTCAAATTGATCCCATTTATCATTTACTGCACTTACTTTAGATCTATCAGGCCTTGTTAATTCACCTCTTAATTGCAGGTTGTAAGGAGGGTCGGCAAAGATGAAATCAAAAGTTTCATCAGGAATTTTTTTCAGCTCCTGAAGGCTATCTCCATTAATTAATTTATTTTTAAAATCCAAACTCATTTTATAAAAAGAAATTAGACTCTAAAAAGATTCTCGGGTCAACCTAGGATTGAATTAATTGTATTTAATTAGTGTGATGTTTATTAGAGGTGACAACATGTTGTGTTATTACATAAAAACTACTTAAACTTATTTATTGGTGAAAAAGTTTTTCTATGATGTTTAGTCTTACCGAGCACTTTTAAGGCTTTAAGGTGCTCATTTGTTCCATATCCAAAATTTTTTTGCCAATTGTAGCCTTTAAATTTTTTCCCTAAATTAGAAATTATTTTGTCACGTGAAACCTTTGCAATAATTGATGCCGCAGAAATCGATGGTATTTTTTCATCCCCCTTAATTACTGATTTTAATTTATAATTTTTCATATTAGGTAAATTATTACCGTCAATTAAAACAAGTGTAGGTTTATTTTTAAGTTTTTTTATTGCTCTTTTCATTGCTAACAAACTGGCATTTAATATATTAAGATTTTCTATTTCTTTTAAAGATGCTCTACCTACAGCCCAAGTAGAATTTTTCTTAATGTATTTACATAGAATTTCTCTCTTGGAGCCTGATATGCTTTTTGAGTCTTTTAACAACTTTTTATCAATTGTTTTTTTTAAGATAACTGCTGCAGCATAGACGGGCCCAACTAGACTACCCCTACCAACCTCATCAACTCCAGCTATTAATTTCATCAATTTTTAATTTTTAAATCTTGAATTTTTTGCTTAATTTTTTTTAAATCTTCCCAAGAATATTTTTTGTTTTCTGGATACCTTAATAAATATGATGGATTAAAAGTGATCATAATTGGTATTGTTTTGTTTCCAATAATTATTTCTTTCCATTTACCTCTTTCATTTGTAATTTGATTATTTAAACCAGTCACAGCTTCCATTGCAGTACTACCCATAAGTATTAAAAGTTTTGGATCAATTATTGAAATATGTTCTTTAAGAAAAATTGAGTAACGTTTTATTTCTTGACCAGTCGGTTTTCTGTCATCAGGAGGTCTAAAATTTACTGAATATGTGGAGTATATATCTTTTTTTTTAATATTTATTGCTAATAACATTTTATTTAAAAGAGCCCCAACATCGCCACAAAAGGTTTGACACTCTAAATCTTCCTTTTCTCCCGGAGTTTCACCTATTAACATTATAGGACTCTTGATGTTTCCATCACCCATTACTAAATTTTTGGAATTATTTCTTAAATTACAATTTTGAATTGAATTAATTTTTTTTTTTAGCTCAATTATTCTCTCATTCCTATCTTTTTCAATATCGCTGATGTTATTTTTGATAATTTTGAGTCTGTTTATTGGTTTATTTTCAAAAACAAAATTGGGCTCTATAGTGTCAATAAATTTCTGATCATATTTAGCATTTTGATTTAAGAGCTTTTTAGTCATAAAATATAACTATGTTCGTTAAAAAAATTAAATTAATAGTGATTTTTATTATACTTTATCAGAGTCCTTTGTATTCTAAAAGTACTAGTTTTGAGGATTTTGATTCGAGAACTTTATCGAATTATTTCTCAGGAATTTTAGCTTTTGAAAATAAAGACAACTCGAAGTCACTTAATTTTTTTAACTCATCTAAAGTTTTATTGAATAAACATGAACCATATTATAAAAGGTATGTTTACACATTAGTTTTAGAAAA
Source organism: uncultured Pelagibacteraceae bacterium (assembly GCA_902514945.1). Classification (GTDB taxonomy): domain Bacteria; phylum Pseudomonadota; class Alphaproteobacteria; order Pelagibacterales; family Pelagibacteraceae; genus Pelagibacter. Next base: position 45,049 of record CABXSO010000005.1, read on the forward strand.
TAAAATTAATGAAGCAATTAACATAATAAAGCAGAAAAAAAATAAGAACGAACCACAATTTTTTGAGAGCTATCTATTACTAACAATAGACAGTTTGAAAAAAAATAACTTCACAAAAGCATTTGATTATTTATCTAAGACAAAAAAATTTAATAAACAAGATAGGTTTAATAAAGCAATTTTAGATAGCTTTCAAAATTATGTGTTTGTATTTAAAGAAAAAAAATTACCCAATGAAACTAAAGATTTAGGAAATCTCTCTTTAATTTCATCAACATTTCAAAGATGTTATTTACAAGATTTAAATACTGAAACATTTTTTTTAAATTTAATTAATAATAATGACACTGATTTTACAAGATATACCTTCTTTTATTTGGCTAATTTAATTGAAAAAAATCAAATTAAAGATGCGAAAGAAATTACTAACGATATTAAATTTATAAACACTTCATTACTTTTATCTCAAGGTAAGAGTTGGATAGAGAGTGGTAAATCAAAAAAATTAAATGAGGTATTTTCATGTAATAATCATAATGATTTAATAAGTGAATTCTTGTTCCTCGTATCAAATTTATACTCTTCACAAGATGATTTCGTAAAATCAAACTTTTATTTGAATTTATCTTATTACTTAAACCCAAAATTTTATTTCAATTTATCACTAATTGCTGAAAATCAATTTTCAAATAAAGAATATGATAAAGTAAAAAAAACTTTAAAGAAATTTCGAAAACAGGATAGTTTTTACTATTGGTACAAATTGAAAAAAGAAGCCCAAATTATATCTAAAGAAAAAAATCAAAAAGAGTCATTGAATTATTTAAAAGTCAATTTTGAAAAAATTAAAAAACCTAATGAAAAAATTTTATTTGATATTGCTAATTTTTATAGGAATGCAAAAGAGTATGATCAAGCAATTAGTTACTACACAAAAGTTTTGAATATTGTTGGTAATGATATAGAAATTAAATCGGATTTACTTTACAGAAGAGGAGCCAGCTACGAAAGAATGGGCAATTATAATGAAGCAGATAAAGATATGCTTCTTTCATTAAAGATTAATCCTGATGATGCTTATGTTCTTAATTATTTAGCCTACTCATGGCTTGAAAGAGATTATAAAATAGATATAGCGATTGAAATGTTAGAGAGAGCTTATTCTTTAGAAAACAACGATCCATATATAACTGACTCAATAGGTTGGGCTTATTATTTAATTGATGACTATGTTAAAGCAGAAAAATATATGAAAAGAGCAGTTGAATTGATGCCGAATGACGCAATAGTAACTGACCATTATGGAGATATTCTTTGGAAACTAGGACAAAAAATTCAAGCTAGGTATTTCTGGAAAAGTGTTTTAAAAATAAATGATGTAGATGAGGAATTACTAAAAAAAATAAATTCAAAAATTATCAAAGGACTTTAAATGGCATATAGAGCCATCAAGTCACATGCCAAAATAAATATAGCACTTAACATTATTGGAAAAATTAAAAATTTACATAGAATTGAAAGCATTGTGGCTTTCGTTTCTTTACATGATGTCATTTTTATTAAAAGGGTTCAATCACAAAAACATATTATTATTTTTAACGGAAAATTTTCAAAAGGTATCCCAAAAGACAATTCAATCTTAAAATTATTTAGTATTTTAGATAAAAAAAAATTACTCAAAAACCAAAAATTTAAAGTTAAAATTGATAAAAATATACCTTCAAAAGCTGGTTTGGGAGGTGGCTCAATGAACGCAGCAAGTATATTAAAATATTTAATAAAACAGAAAATTATAAAACCGAGTAGAAAACAAATAGTTTCAATATGCAAATCGATAGGCTCTGATGTAATTCTAGGACTTAATTACACCTACTGTATATTAAAATCTAATAGTGAGATAAAACAATTAAAAAATTGTGAAAAATTCTATACTTTAATTATAAAACCAAATTTTGGTTGTTCGACAAAACTTATATATTCTGAAGTTAAAGAATTTTCAAAGTCTAAACTTAATAAGCCTTCAAAAAGAATGATAAAATTCAATTATTTAAAAAATCTTGATAATTCCTTAGAAACAATTGCTTTTTCTAGGTTTCCGAAATTGCAAAATATTAAACATTATTTAGAAAAATCCTCAAATAAAGGCTTTGTAAGAATGACTGGTTCGGGATCAGCATTAGTCGCATATTTTAAATCAAAAAAAATATGCAATAATGTAAAAAAAATGTTTCAAAAAAAATATAAAAATTACTGGTGTATAATTGCAAAAACTATATAAATTTATTTTTTGTGTTATACGAAATTTACTTTGGGGCGTAGCCAAGTGGTAAGGCACGGGTTTTTGGTACCTGCATCCTAGGTTCGAATCCTAGCGCCCCAGCCATATATGAAAAACTTTTTAAATAAAATTTTCTCGGGCTCAAAAAACCTTCACTCATTTAGGAATAATATCAAAGAACTTACATTAATAACGCCAGTAAAAACAATTTTTAAGGCTATTAATTCTTATTCATATGAAAGTGAAATCAGGTACGTTGGGGGTTGTTTAAGGAAAATATTTAATAATGAAAAAGTTGATGATATAGATTTAGCAACAAATTTAAATCCCTCAGAAGTTTCGGAAATTTTAAAAAAAAATAATATAAATTTTTACGAGTCAGGAATTGAGCATGGAACAATTACAGCAATTATTGACGATCATAAGTTTGAGATAACAACTCTCAGAGAAGACATTTTTACAGATGGTAGACATGCTAAAGTAAAATTCTCTAAAGATTGGAAAAAAGATGCATCGAGGAGAGATTTCACTATTAATTCTTTATATGCTGATTTAAATGGAAATCTATTTGATCCCTATAATGGAAAAAAAGATATTGAAATGGGGAAGGTTAGCTTTATTGGTGATGCTGAAAAAAGAATTAGAGAAGATTATTTAAGAATATTAAGATACATAAGATTTTTTTTAAATTATTCTAAACAACCTCATAAAGAAGAAATCATAAGGACAATAAAAATTAATATTAGTGGTATTTCTATAATATCTAAAGACAGATTGTTAGATGAATTAAAAAAATTATTTAAATCAAATAAATTAGAAAAATTATCTAAAGATAAATTCAGTATTGATTTATTATTGCTTATTTTCCCAGAACTAAAAAATATCAAAAGTGTTATTACAGCGATTAAAGATAAGAAAAAAATATTTAGTGAATTTGATTTTATATTTATTCTACTTTTAATGGTAATAGATGAAACTGATAATTTAGAATATTTCCTATACAAATATAATATTTCAAAAAAAGATCAAAAAAGGGCTTCTGCAATTAATAACTTTTATAATGAAAAAAATGTGTCGAAAACTATAAATAAATCTAGCTTGAATAAAGTTTTATATTATGACGGTAGGCAAGCAGTATTAGATATTTTAAATTTTAAAATTATAAAAACGAAGAAAGTAGATAATAAATTGTTAGGCTTACTAGAATTTTATAAAAATAAGACACCACCCAGTTTACCTGTTGGAGCTGATTTATTAATGACCAGATATAAAATACCAGAGGGAAGACAACTAGGAAGTATGCTTAAACTTATTGAAAAGGAGTGGGTAAAGAATAATTTTGAAATTTCTGATAAACAAATCGATAATATTGTTAAAGGTTAAAGATATTTAACATCTTTAATTTCAAAGTTTTTTACTCCAGCAGGAGTATTTATCTCCACAAGATCGTCTTTATTTTTTCCAATAAGACCTTTGCCTATTGGAGATTGAAAATATAACAATTTTTTATTTAAGTCTGCTTCATCTTTTCCAACTATTTTATAATCTATCTTTTCACCTGTATCTAGATTTTCTAGGAACACTGTTGCACCAAAAATTACTTTACCATCATTAATGATTTTAGTTACATCAATAACATTCGCTCTCGCTATAATATCATTTATTTCTGTTATTCTTCCCTCGTTGTGAGACTGTTCTTCCTTTGCGGCGTGATACTCAGCATTCTCTTTTAAATCTCCGTGAGATCTTGCTTCAGCGATTGCAGCAACTATTTCAGGTCTTTTTTTCTCTTTTAAAAAAATTAATTCTTCTTTTAACTTATTTAGTCCATTTAAAGTAATCGGTTCTTTATTCATTTTATTTCCATTTTGCATGTGGAGGTAATGACATTAATATTCCCTCAACATTACCACCTGTTTGCAATCCAAATTTTGTGCCCCTATCATAAAGCAAATTAAATTCTGCATATCTTCCTCTTTTAACATATTGATTTTCTTTATCTTTAGAAGTCCATTTTTTTTTAATTTTTTTACTTATAATCTTTTGAAAAATAGACTCAAAGGTAACACCAACATCTCTGACAAATTTAAAATTTTTTTCAAAATTATTTTTTTTATAATCAAAAAAAATACCACCTATTCCACGAGGTTCTTTTCTATGAGGTAAATAGAAATATTCATCACACCACTTTTTATATTTTTTATAATACTTTTTGTCATGTCGATCACACATATCCCTAATGGTTTTATGAAATTCCTCCTTTTCTTTATTATCCTTCTTGGATGGCGTAACATCAATACCTCCACCGAACCAATCAAAGGTGGTGCAGATATATCTAGTGTTAAAATGCATTGCAGGAATCAAGGGATTTTTCATATGCATAACAACAGATATTCCCGATGCCCAGAATCTTGAATCTTTTTGAGCACCAGGAATATTTTGTTGAAATTTTGTTGGAAATTTTCCGTAAACTTTTGAAAAATTAACACCTACTTTATCAAAAATTTTCCCATCTTTTAAAATTCTATATTCACCACCCCCTTCATCTCTTTTTAAATTTTTCTTCCATGAAGTTGACTTAAAACCGATCTTGTTTTTTTCAAAATTACTAATAGATCTGCAGAACATTTCCTGCAAAGATTGAAACCAATTACTTGTTAATTTTTGTTTTATTTCTAAATCCATTTAAATCAATTTATTTTGTTTTAAGCATTCCGCCAATATTATAGCAACAGAAGAGGATATATTAAGAGAACGCTTATTATTTTTCATTGGAATTTTTAATCTACACTTTACAATTTCATGCACATATTTAGGTACTCCTGCGCTTTCTCTTCCAAATAAAATTGTATCATTTTTTTCAAATTTAAATTTAGTGTATGAATTAGAGGCCTTTGTTGTCATAAGTATAATTCTTTGATTCTTTTTTTCATCAAAAAATTGATTAGAACTCACATAATACTTAATCTCCTTTTCATCCATATAGTCCATTACGACCCTTTTGAATCTTTTATCATTTAATAAAAATCCACAAGGCTCTATTATTTCCAATTTCGCCCCTAAACAGACACAGGTTCTTATAATAGCGGCGGTATTTTGTGGAATATCTGGTTCAAATAACGCGATTTTTGGCCCATCATTCAACGAATTCTGTGTCATTCTAACAGTAGTAAATTTAGTATTTTATATTATATGAAACCATATATTAATTATTAATAGTTAATTTTAGCATATTAATTTAGATGTCAGAAAAAAAAACTAATAGAAGAGATTTTTTATTTACAGCCACTTATGCTGTTGGAGCCGTAGGGGCGGGTGCAGTAGTTTGGCCAATGATAGATCAAATGAACCCAGACGCATCAGTAAAAGCATTAGCAAGCACTGAAGTTGATGTGAGCACAGTTAATCCAGGAAAAACTATAACTGTTTTATGGAGAGGGAAACCGGTATTTATTAGACGTAGAACCCCAGAGGAAATAGCTGAAGCTAAATCTGTAAAGATAGAGGATTTAAAGCATCCAGAGAAAGACGAAGATCGAGCTCAAAATCCTGAGTGGCTTGTTATGTTAGGGGTTTGTACACATTTGGGTTGTGTGCCTTTGGATCAAAAAGGAGATTACAATGGATGGTTCTGTCCATGTCATGGTTCCCATTATGACACTTCAGGCAGAATTAGGAAAGGGCCAGCCCCAACAAATATGGAAATCCCAGAATATAAATTTGTTGATGCCAACACAATTAAGATTGGATAATTTTTATGAGTGAACACGAATATACACCTAAATCAAAAGTCGGAAAATGGTTTAATGATAGGTTACCACTTCTAACCTTAGCAAACCATTTAACAGATTATCCAACACCAAAAAATTTAAATTATTGGTGGACTTTTGGTGGAATTCTTACATTTTGTTTGATTACTCAAATTGTAACTGGATTAGTTTTAGCCATGCACTACATTGCCCATGCAGATATGGCGTTCCAAAGTGTCGAACACATAATGAGAGATGTAAATTATGGATGGTTAATAAGATATATACATGCGAACGGAGCTTCAATGTTTTTCTTAGCAGTATACATTCATATCTTTAGATCTTTATTTTATGGCTCTTATAAATCGCCGCGAGAAGTTATATGGATTATTGGTATAATTATTTATCTTTTAATGATGGCAGCAGCTTTCTTGGGCTATGTTTTACCATGGGGACAAATGAGTTTTTGGGGAGCTACAGTTATTACAAATTTATTTAGTGCGATTCCGTTAGTCGGTGAAGGAATAGTAACATGGTTATGGGGAGGGTATTCAGTAGATAACCCAACACTTACGAGATTTTTTACATTACATTACTTAATACCTTTTTTAATTTTGGGATTAGTTGTTTTACACATTTGGGCTCTTCATGTGCCTGGAAATAATAATCCAATTGGTATCGATATAAAAAAACCGTCAAAAGATACAGTTCCATTTCATCCGTATATAGTTATCAAGGATGGATTTGCGTTGTTAATGTTTATGATTGTTTTTGCTTTTTTTGTTTTTTATACACCTAATATTTTAGGTCATGCTGATAATTATATTGAAGCAAATCCCCTTGTAACACCAGCTCATATTGTTCCAGAGTGGTATCTGTTACCTTTTTATGCAATTCTAAGATCAGTTCCTGATAAACTCCTTGGAGTGATAGCGATGTTATCTGCTATTTTGATATTAGCTGCATTACCTTGGTTAGATACATCAAAAATTAGATCTGCAGTTTTTAGACCTTTATATAAACAGTTTTATTGGATTTTAGTGGCTGATGTTTTGATTTTAGGATACGTTGGAGCTATGCCGGCAGAGGGCCTTTACTTGTTAGTTGCAAGGATTGCCACTGCATACTACTTTCTTCATTTTTTAGTTGTGCTACCAGTTTTAGGATTTAAGGAGAGGACCACACCTGTTCCTTTGAGTATTACCGAACCTATTTTGGGTGGATCACCAAATCTTGCTGCGGTTAAAAAAAAAGACAGTTTTAAAGATCAGTGAAAAATTTTTTTAGAATATCATTTTTAATAGCAATATTTCTTGGATTTCAATTCAATTCTAATGCAGCCGAAAAGGTTGAATATTTAAAAACTGATTGGAGTTTTAAAGGTATGTTTGGAAAGTTTGATAGAGCTGCACTTCAAAGAGGATACCAAGTTTACCAAGAAGTATGTTCTTCATGCCATTCTATGAAATATTTGAGTTATAGAAACTTAGTAGAAGAAGGTGGACCTGAATTTTCAATAGAGCAAGCAAAAGCTATTGCAGCATCGTTCGAGGTAAAAGATGGACCAAATGCAGATGGTGAAATGTTTATGAGACCAGGAAGGTTGTCAGATAAATTTGTAATGCCTTACGAAAATGAAAAAGCTGCTCAAGCGGCAAATGGTGGTGCATATCCTCCTGATATGACCGTTTTAGTAAAAGCTAGAGGCGATGGAGTTGATTATATCTATTCGCTCCTTCAAGGATATGAGGATCCACCAGCTGGAGTTACTTTAGATGATGGTGTTTACTATAATAAATATATGTATGGAAATAAAATTAAAATGTCTAATCAACTTTCTGATGGCTTAATAGAATATTCAGATGGCACTAATGCTTCTGTGGAGCAAATGTCAAAAGATGTCACAACTTTTTTAATGTGGACTGCAGAACCACATTTAGAGACACGTCATAAAATGGGTTTTAAAGCAATTATTTATCTTATTATTTTAACAGTTTTAGTTTACTTCAGTATGAAGAGAATTTGGTCACGTATTGAAACGAAAGTTTAAAACGTCGCCGTCTTTAACAATATAGTCTTTACCCTCTAATCGCATTTTTCCATTAGTTTTAGAATTTACCCATCCATTATTTTCAACAAAATCGTTATAAGAAATAGTCTCAGCTCTAATAAATCCTTTTTCAAAATCTGTATGTATTTCACCTGCAGCTTTCTGAGCTAAACAATTTTTTTGAACAGTCCAGGCTCTTGTTTCTTCGGGTCCTGATGTGAAAAAAGTGTCTAGTTCTAAAATTTTATAACCCTTTTGGATCAACATATCTAAACCAGTTTCACTCAAACCAATCATTTCCATATAGTTCTTTCTTTCATCATTATTCAATTCATTAATTTGATTTTCAATATCAGCTGATACAATTAAAGTATTTTCTATACCAAATTTTTCTATGAATGACTTGGTATAACCATTTCCATTTTGGAGACTTTTTTCATCAACATTACAAACAAATATTTTAGGCTTTAAAGACAATAAACCACTTAAATTAAGTTGTTTTTTGTTAAATTCAGATTTTAAACTTGTTAAATCTTGATCATTATTTATTAAATCTAAAGAGCTTTGTAGAATTTTAACTTGATCTTCGTCTATATTCTTCTTGTTATTTTTCTCAAGCCTTTTTTGAATGGACTCTAAATCTGCTAGTTTCATTTCTGTTTCAATTATTTCAAGGTCTCGGACAGGATCAACCGTTGGATTTACATTCTGAATATCATCAGAGTCAAAACATCTGATCATATGTATTACAGAGTCCACTTCTCTTATGTGAGATAGAAATTTATTCCCCAGGCCTTCACCTTTTGATGCACCCTTTACAAGACCAGCTATGTCAACAAAAGAAATATTGGTAGGAATAATTTTTTTTGACTTGGAAATTTTTGCTAAATTTTCCAATCGATAATCTGGCACACTCACCACACCAATATTTGGATCAATTGTACAAAATGGAAAGTTAGCTGCTTGAGCTTTATTTGAATTCGTTAATGCATTGAAGAGAGTTGACTTACCTACATTCGGCAAACCAACAATCCCACACTTAAAACTCATTATTTGTTATTAACTGTACTAGAAAAAAGATCTAACTTCTTTTCAACAAGAAATGAAATTGAGTCATTTATATGGGTAGATATTTTTTCAATACTTACTGACTCATCTTCATCAAAATTTTGTAAAACATAGTCTGCAACCTCAATATTTCCTTTTGGTTTTCCAATACCTATTCTTACTCTAGAATAATCTTTACCGATAAATTTATCAATCGACGCAATTCCATTATGTCCTGCACTTGATCCTCCAAATTTAGCTTTAATTTTTCCAAATTCTACATCAAGATCATCATGAAAAACTATTACATCTTGTGCATCAATTTTAAAATATTCAATTAGTTCTCTTATACAAATTCCCGAATTATTCATAAATGTCAGAGGTTTGATCGCATAAATTTTCTTATTTCCAATATTACCAGTAGTTAATAAACCTTTAAACTTTGGTTTTTGTTTTGATAAACTAAATTTTTTATTAATAGAGTCTATAATTTTAAATCCAACATTATGTCGGTTGTTTTCGCTGTCTGGTGTTGGATTACCCAATCCTACAAATAAAAGCATAGATCTATTGATTAACTTTCAATTAGTTGATTATTTTTTTTCTTCAGTGGGTTTTTTATCTGCAGGTTTTTTATCAACACCATCTTTTTTGTCACTCTTCTCACCTTCTGGAGCAGCTTTGTCTCCATCTGCTGCAGCTGCAGTCGCACCCTCTGTACCTTCCTCACTCTCTGCAGTTTCAGCCTCAGCAGGTTTTTCAGGTTCTTTCATTACTGTTGGGGCTGCTAAAGTTGCTATTACAAAATCTCTTCCTTGAATTGTTGGAATGACTTCAGGATCCAATTTAACTGAAGAAATTTTAAAACTTTCACCAATATCAACACCATCTAAATCCAATGTTAAATTTTCAGGTATTTTTTCACTTGGACATTTTAGTTCTACTTTTCTTCTTACTATATTTAAGACTCCATTTTTTTTTAATCCTGGAGATTTTTCGTGATTTATAAAATTCACAGGAATTTCAATCTTAACTTTAACTCCTGGCAATACTCTCAAAAAATCAACGTGTGTCGGCTCATCACTTATAATATGATATTTAATTTCTTTTGGTAGTACGTTTTGAGGTTTACCATCTATGTTTAAAGAGATAATTGTTGAAAGAAAATTTTCTTTCTCAATCAAAGATTTAAGTAACTTTTTTGGAATAGATATTTTTTGGTTTTGTTCTTTTCCACCATAGATAATTGCAGGAACATTACCGCTATTTCTAATTGTATTTAATTGTCCTTTAGTAGAGTTATCTCTAATGTTTACTTCAAGTGAATTCATAAAACGAAGCTTTTAAACCATGTTTATAAATAATCAAGGTTTTTATTTAAATAAGTCAGACACCGATGTGGAGTTTGAAATTCTTTTAATTGCCTCACCCATGAGACCTGAAATTGATAAAACTTCAATATTTTTAACATTTTTAGTTTTTGAGATGTTGTCAATGGTATCAGTAATTACTAAATTTTTTATAACTGAATTTTTTATTTTTTTGACCGCATCCCCACTCAAGACTCCATGAGTTATATAAACATAAACTTCTTTTGCGCCTCTCGACTTTAAAGCTTTAGCTGCATTTACAATCGTACCTCCAGAATCAATTATATCATCTACAATAATGCATGTTCGACCTTTCACTTCACCTATAACATTCATTACTTGTGATTGTCCGGGTTTAGGTCTTCTTTTGTCAACTATAGCTAATCCTACGTTTAAAAGTTTTCCAAGAGCTCTAGCTCTTTCTGTTCCCCCAACATCTGGAGCTACACAAATTATTTTATCACTTTTTATTTTCTTTTTTGCATGTCTTGCAAAAATTGGAGTAGAGAAAAGGTTATCTACAGGAATATCAAAAAAACCTTGAATTTGTCCAGCATGTAAATCAACTGTTACAACTCTGTCTGCTCCTGCTTTGGTTATTAAATTTGATACAAGTTTTGCAGAGATAGAAGTTCTTGGAACAACCTTTCTATCTTGTCTAGCATATCCAAAATATGGAATGACTGCAGTTATATTTTTTGCTGAAGATCTTTTAAGCGCATCTATAACCAATAACAATTCCATCAGGTTATCATTTGCGGGAGATGAAATTGATTGAATAATAAAAATACTATTTCCTCTTATATTTTCATTAAGCTCCACATAAATTTCACCATCTGCAAATTTACGAATACTTGAATTTACTAATTTTGATTTTAAATACCTAGCAATATTTTTACTTAAAATCTTATTACTATTTCCAGTTAATAATTTCATTGAAAAACTTAATTAAGCATAATTAAGGATATATTTCTACCATAATCATCATTATATGAATTTAAAGACTGTCTCGCACTAAAAAAATTATTTTTCTTATTAAAAGTATCAATATTTATCATATCAATCTTTGAAATTTTCATTAATTTAAGTTGGAATTTTATATAATTAGGTAAATCAAAATACAATTTATCTTTTTTTTTTTTAAAAAAAATAGCATTTTTTTTATTTTTTTTTAAAAATTTTTTTTTAAAATTTTCTTTTACATTATAACTCTGTTGTGAAATGCATGGGCCAATAGCAGCAGTTATATGATTTTTTTTACAACCTTTTTTTATCATAAAATTTAATACATTAGGCACAATTCCTTTAAAAGCTCCTTTCCATCCAGCGTGAATTGCTGCAATCATATTTTTTTTATAATCGTAGAGTAATATGGGTGCACAATCTGCTGTTAGTATCCCAATAGGTAATTTAGCAATATTTGTTATAACCGCATCTGCTTTTACTTTTTTAGAATTTTGGTTGTATTTGTTTAAAAAAATTAACTTATTGCTATGTATTTGGTGAAGTAAAAAAATATTTTTTGAATTTTTATCAATTTTTTTTTTAACAATATTTAAATTTTCGATTACGTTTATTTTTTTATCTCTTGATCCAGGTCCACAGTTTAAACTTTTATAAATACCTTTTGATCTACCACCACTTCTATTAAAAAAACCATGTTTAATTTTTTTAAATTTGAATAATTTTTTTGAAATAATCAATTAAAACCCTAGCTTGTAGTTATTCTTTTGTTTTTTTATAAACATAACTTTAAATATTCTTCCCATTTCATTTTCATCAATTAACTTTTTTAATCTGTAGTATATATCCGCTTTCTTAGAAAAATTTTGATTTTTAGATATTACCTCAGCTCTTTTTTCAATGCCCATTTTAATCAAAAAATCTCTCTGAGTTGTAATTATACTGTCCACTCCTCCCAATTGTTGTGTCAATTTTTTATATAAATAGAAATTTATATTGTGAGTTATGTCTGACTTTCCAATATTTTCTAATATATTTGAGTATTGATGATTTGATATTGCTCTCAGTGTATTTTTCATTTTTTTTTTAAGATATCCATAGTCTATAATTAATATGCCACCATTATTTCTTTTAATAAATTTACTAATATCTTTTAAATATTTTAATCCTTGTAAAGAGTACTCAATAAAGTTTTGATTTTTAGAGATATTGTAATTAATTTTTTTTTCAAACTTTTTCATATTAAATTTTTTATTAAAAAAAGCTCCGTTTTTATTTTTCTTGATTTTCACATACTTTTCAAACCACAAGTTTTTCTTTTTAATAAATTGTTTTATTGGGATTGAATCAAAAAATTCATTTGCAATGAAAATTGTTGGTACTTCCCTAATTTTTTTTATTTCTGGAGTCCAAGTTATTTTTTTCAATTTTAATTCTTTTTTTTGGATTTTTATCATTTTAGGACTTTTCTCGTGAATTATAATATTGCAAGTTTTTAAAAAATTTGGAAAATTTTTAAAACTTTCTATCAAAATTTTCATCATTGAACCATTACCTGCACCCAATTCAACTAAGTTAAATTTTCTTGGTGAACCTAAATTTTCCCATAATCCAACGATCCAAATTGCAATTATTTCTGAAAACATTCTAGATACATTTGGAGCCGTAATAAAATCACCATCCTTTCCAAAAGGATTTTTCTTCATGTAGTATCCCATTTTTTTATCGTATAAAGAGAGATCAATAAATCTATCAAGAGGAAGGTTAAGACTATTTTTTGAATTCATATTTTATATAAAATAAATAGCTCCCGATTAATAAGAATATTAAACTTATAATCTGTCCCATACTGAGATTGAACAAAATGTAACCTAATTGCTCATCTGGGACTCTAAAAAATTCAATTACAAATCTGAAGGTAGAATAAATTATCAAAAACATTGCTGATATTAAACCTGGAATTTTCATTGAGACTTTTCTTCTCAAATACATAAGAATTATAAATAACAAAATTCCCTCAAATAAAGCTTCATAAAGCTGAGAGGGATGACGATATAAATTATCTATCTTAAGAAATTTGACACCCCAAGGTAAATTAGTTTCTGAACCATAAAGTTCAGAATTTATGAAATTAGCAACTCTTCCAAAAAAAATCCCAATAGGTGCAACATTAGAGACCACATCTAGATAAATGTAAGGATTATGATTATTTCTTTTTGAAAATAAAATGCTTGCGAGAATAACTCCCAAGAGACCACCATGAAATGACATTCCTCCTTGCCAAATTTTGAAAATTTCTAATAAGTTATTTATATAATAATCGAAATTATAAAATATTACATAACCTAGCCTTCCTCCAATAATAATACCAAGTATAAGAAAAGTGATGAAGTCATCAAACTCTTCTTCTACCTCATTATTTTTTATAAAAAATTTTTTTGCTATGATCCAACCTACCAAAATTCCAAATATGTATGCCATCGAGTACCATCTAAACTCTAGAGAAAATATACTAAAAGCGACTGGGTCAAAATTATTAATGAACATTTTTAATTATAATAATAAGATATAGATATAATAACTTAATTAAGAAATATATGAAAAATTCAAAATTTGTTTTTGATAAAATAACAAAACTATTGGAACAAGGATTGATCTCCTCAAGAGATCTAACTAATGAGTTAGTAAGTATTTTAAAATCAAAAAGAGATGAAATTGTATTTAAAATGAAATTAACTAGCAAAGATGAATTTGATGTTTTATCTAAAAGAGTTGAAATTTTAGAAAAAAAGTTAGAAAAAAAACAAGTAAAAATAAAGAAATCTAAACGGGTAAAAAAATCTTGACCTCTAATCCATTTAAAGTGGACTTATTTAGTCTGATGTTACCACCATGTGATCGAATAATGTCCGATGATATAGAAAGACCCAAACCTACACTTGACTTAGAATCTGCTCTTCCTTTATCTATTTTATAAAAGGGCTTAAAAACATTCTCATATTCATTCTCTGGTATACCTGGTCCATCATCCTCAACTTTTATAACTAAGTTTGTTTTTTTCTTTGAAA
>CABXSO010000006.1 GCA_902514945.1 uncultured Pelagibacteraceae bacterium
TGAGAGATCCAAATGATCCATGTTTATTTTGTAATTGCAAAGAAAGTGGTGTTATAATTAAAAATCATCTAGCTTACGTTAGTTACGATACTTACCCAGTTTCAAAATATCATTGTTTAATAATACCCAAGAGACACATGAAGAATTTTTTTGATTTAACAAATGAAGAACTTGTTGCTTGTAATGATCTCATAAAGGCTGTTAAAAAAGATATTCTAAATAAGGACCCAGATGTAGAAGGTTTTAATTTGGGAACTAATATTGGTAAAGTTTCAGGTCAATCGATCCTACATTGCCATTTTCATTTAATACCTCGAAGACCTGGAGATGTGGAGAATCCACAAGGAGGAGTTAGATCAGTTATTCCAAGCAAGCAACACTATAAAAGAAAAAAATAGCCTTATTATAAAGACAAATTGCCATTAGTTTGAGGTTGATCTCTTTTTTTAAGTAGATTAGATATTTATCTTTAAAAAATAATTAACATTAGGCGGACATGTTACAAACAAACCCATTTTCAATATTAGCAGAGACTATCTCTCCTTTGGCTATGCAAGGTTTTATTTTTGCAATGGTAATTCTAATTGCTGCTGGAACAGTTATTCAAATGATACACCATAAAAATTTGACTTACTTTTTTAATAATGCAAAAAAAGCAAAATTAGCTGCTACTAAAAAATTAGGAATTGGTGAAAAGACTTCAATAATTGCAAAAACAACTGTTGTAGATATTGGAACAACTTCAGAATTGGGTTTTGGAAAAAGAAGATTAGCTCATGTTTTGGGTATGTACGGCACAATTTTATTTTGGGTATCCTCATCCGTATTAGTTTTTGGTTACACGGGTATAGGTAAATCTAACTCTGAATTTTGGTCTTTGCTTTGGCACATAGGAGCAATACTCACATGCTTAGGTGGTTACTGGTTTTGGTTTTTTTTAAGAGTTGATGTATCAGCAGAGGCTCATCCTTGGTATAGAATTATTAAAGCAGATTTATTTGTTCTTACTTTATTAGCCTGTGCAACTTTCGGGTTAGCATGGTCTTATGCTCAATATAATGGTCAAGTTGGTTTATCTTTTTTATTTCTTACATTATTTGTTTTAGCGAATCTGGCTTTATTTGGAGGTGTATACTGGTCTAAATTTGCACACATGTTTTATAAACCTGGTGCAGCAATCCAAAAAAATTTAGCAGAAGCCGATGGTTCTAGAGATAATTTACCACCACCAGCAGATGCACCTGAGCAATTTGGCCTAGGTATAAAAAGAGAAGAGCCAAAACACTATTAATATGATAATGAAAATTAGGAGAAAATAAAATTATGTCGACTTTTGTTTATATGACAAGATGTGATGGTTGTGGGCATTGTGTAGATATTTGTCCTTCAGATATTATGCACATTGATGAAAATATTAGACGTGCAAAAAATATAGAGCCAAATTTTTGTTGGGAGTGTTATTCATGCGTTAAGGCTTGTCCCAATCATGCAATAGATGTTCGTGGTTATGCCGACTTTGCCCCTATGGGACATAGTGTAAGAGTTAGAAGAGAGGAAGAGAAGGGCACCATTTCATGGAAAATCAAATTTAGAAATGGAACAGAAAAAAACTTTGTTTCCCCAATAACAACTAAACCATGGGGTAAATTTATTCCTAAACTTGCTGAAGGTGATAAACCTAATCAAGGTGAGATTAACTCTCAAAGACTTTATTCCGAACCAGAAGGATTAAATACAGACCAAGAACTACCAACTGTTCCAAAAGAGTCTTTTAAAAAAGGTGTTTACTATTAATGGCTAAACATAAAACACATTATGAAGAGTGTGATGTATTAGTTGTTGGCGGTGGAATGGCTGGAACTGGTGCCACTTTTGAAGCAAGGCACTGGGGTAGAGATTTAAAAATAATTTGTGTAGAAAAAGCAAATATCGACCGAAGTGGGGCAGTCGCTCAAGGTCTTTATGCGATTAACTGTTATATGGGTATGCAATGGGATGAAAATCAACCTGAAGATCATGTTAGATACGCACGAAATGATCTTATGGGATTGGTTCGGGAAGATTTAGGTTATGATATGGCAAGACACGTCGACTCCACTGTTCATATGTTTGATGAATGGGGTCTTCCAATGATGAAGAATGAAAAGACAGGTAGATATCTAAGAGAAGGTAAATGGCAAATCATGATCCATGGTGAAAGTTATAAACCTATCGTTGCAGAGGCTGCAAAAAAATCAGCAGATAAAATTTATAATAGAATAATAGTTACTCATTTGTTGATGGACGAGTCTCAAGAAAATAGAATTGGTGGTGCAGTTGGATTCAATATGAGAACAGGGGATTTTCATGTTTTTAGATCAAAAACAGTTATAGTTGCAGCTGGAGGAGCATCTCATATCTTTAAACCAAGAGCAGTTGGAGAAGGGATGGGAAGAACTTGGTATGCTCCATGGAGCAATGGTTCAGCTTACGCATTACCTATTGCTGCAGGTGCTAAAATGACTCAAATGGAAAATAGAATAGTTTTATGTAGGTTTAAAGACGGTTATGGACCGGTTGGAGCATATTTTTTACATTTAAAAACTTATACCCAAAATGCTAACGGAGAAAATTATGAGAAAAAATGGTATGATCAAACTAAAGAATTGGTTGGAGAATATATTGATCATCATCCAACTCCAACATGTTTAAGAAATCATGCATTTATTCAAGAAGTTGCTTCAGGTAACGGTCCAATTCAAATGGTTACAACAGAGGCTTTTCAAGATCCACATTTAGAAACCGTGGGTTGGGAAAATTTTTTAGGAATGACTGTTGGTCAAGCAGTTGTTTGGGCGTCACAAAATATAGATCCTAAGTATACAAATCCAGAATTAACTACATCAGAACCATACGTAATGGGTTCACACGCAACTTGTTCTGGAGCGTGGGTTAGTGGACCAGAAGATCTTTCCCCTCCAGAATATTTTTGGGGTTATAACAGAATGTTAACTATAGACGGTCTGTTTGGTGCGGGAGACACTGTTGGAGGAAGTGCACATAAATTTTCATCTGGATCATTTACTGAGGGAAGATTGGCTGCAAAAGCTGCAGTGAAATATATTGAAGATCAAAAAGCCACAGGCATTCAAGTTTCAGATCAACAGTGTGATAATTTTAAAAAAGAGGTTTATAAACCGCTTGACAATTATACTGTAGCTCAAAACGAAATTACTGGAGGAACAGTGTCTCCAAGTTATATTTCTCCAATACAAGGTTTACAAAGACTTCAAAAAATTATGGATGAGTATGTGGGCGGAATAACTGCAAATTACATGACGAACGGCAACATGCTTAAGCGAGCCTTAGAGTTATTGGTGTGGCTTCAAGAAGATTTGGAAAATGTTGGTGCAGAGGATTATCATCAATTGATGAGAGCTTGGGAGTTAAAGCATAGAACTCTTACATCTCAATGTGTTACAGAACATACACTTTTTAGAGAAGAAACTCGTTGGCCAGGTTATTATTATAGAGGAGATCATATGAAACTAGACGATGAAAACTGGCACTGTTTAACTGTTTCAAAAAGAGATCCTAAAACTGGAAAATTTTCAATGGAGAAAGTTCCAGTTTATCATATTGTGGATGAAAAAGAGAAGAAGAAGGCCTCATAAAAATCTAAAATAATTTAATGGATCTTTTAGCAAAATCAGATGAGGAGATTTTTGCAATTGCTAAACCTTTTTGGGAAAATCTAGTTCGAGCCTCAAATATGAAAGATTATGGAGGTTTTACCAAGGATTTTTCAACACAAATGTTGTTTGGAGCTAATGAGGTAGAACTTGGAAAACAATGGGCTAACAATAAAATAATAACCAATTTGAATGAAACTTATGAGCCCTTTGGAACTCTGAGAAGAGGTGACCATATCACAGTATTGATCAAGCAAACTAATAAGGAAATACCTGGAGAATTTTTAGGAAGATTAGTGCTTGGTGTAGAGGATGACTTAATCAAGATCTTTGGTGCAACAATTTATTAATTAAGATTTGACAATTTTTTCACTGGGTGTATTCAATAAGCTAAATGCATCTTTCAAATTTAAAAATTTTAAATAAAATAACTAGCAAAAAATCAACTTTTATTAAAACTGGAATTTTTTCCGCTATTGCTGCATGTTGGGGTGTCATTATAGTTGGAACTTTTATAACTTTTAAATAATTAATAGTTAAAGTTTTTATATTAGATGGAAGTTTTTTTACCAATAGCCCAAGTCTTTATTAATCCAGTCGAAATACTATTGTTAAGTGCTATAGTTGGTGTTCTCTCAGGCTTATTTGGAGTGGGCGGTGGTTTTTTAATGACCCCTTTTTTAATTTTTATGGGAGTTCCACCAGCATACGCGGTTGCTAATGAAGCTAACAATATTTTGGCAACTTCTGTATCAGGATCTACCACTCATTGGCTAAAAAATACTTTAGATTACAAAATGGGTTTGATTATTGTCATTGGAGGATCCATAGGAACAGCTTTAGGTATTTTTACTTTTACCTATTTTAAAGGTATTGGAAAAATAGATACAGTAATTTCTCTAGCTTACATGTACATCCTTGCAATAATTGGAACATTAATGTTGGTCGAAAGCCTTGGGGAAATTGACAAAGCTAAAAAAAATATTGTAGAGAGAAAAAAATTACATGTTCATTATTGGATACATGGACTTCCTTTTAGGATGAGATTTCCTAAATCTAAATTATATGAAAGTATTTTTACTCCTATAATTATAGGTTTAGCTGTTGGCTTTATAGCAGCGATTATGGGTATAGGTGGTGCTTTTATATTAGTACCAGCTATGATTTATATTATTAAAATGCCAACAAAATTAGTTCCTGGAACTTCTTTGTTTGTGACTATTTTTGTTAGTGTGATAGTCACTTTTCTTCACTCAATTAACTATGGCTCTATAGATTTAATGCTTGTGTTAATGTTAGTTGTAGGTTCGATAATTGGAGTTCAAGTGGGACAAAAACTTGGAGAGCAAATAGACAGCTCAGGATTAAAAGCTTTATTAGCAATTTTATTATTAATAGTTGGGATCGTTATAGCTTATGATACTTTTTTTGCTGAAAAAATTCAGAATGGAATTAAATCAGTAGAGTCAACAGATTTGAATTTTTTTTCAAAGTTTATTAAAGAATTTTCAAGGGATATGCCGTTTTTCTACGGATTATTTTCAATTTTATTTGCTGTTATTTTAGGAATTGCTGCTGCATTTATTAGAAGATCAATTTCAAAGTTTAGAAAAAAATATTTTTCTAAATTAGTAAAACAAACTAAGTAAATAATTTTAGATATATTTCAATTGTGAGAATACTGACAAATCCTACAGTCGACATTGAAACGAATCCAACGATAAATGGTCTGTGACCCATATTTCTAATATCTTTTAAATTTGTTGATAAGCCGATTGCAGCCATAGCCATAGTTAACAATATTTTAGAACTATCTTTAATAAAATTTACTACTTCATTCCAATTATTGTTAATATCCATAGAGAAAAAATGATCACCAATATTTCTTAGAATAATCATTCCAATAAAACCCAACACAAAATAAGGAAATATATTTAAAATAGAATAATTTTTTTGATTTTTTTTACCTCTATTGTAAAGCAAAGCAAAAAGTGGAATCATTATTATTAAAGAAGTGTTTCTTATAAGTTTTGTTACAGTCGCAATGTTTAAAGTTTCAGGGCTATCAAATTGTTGATCGTAAATAAGACCAGCTGCAGCTACCTGAGAAGTTTCATGTATAGCAGTTCCTAAAAAAAGACCGGCAAATAAGGTGTTTCCCTCAAAATAAAAATTTGCAAAGTATGGATATAAAAACATAGATAATATTCCAAACAAAGTAATATTTGCAATCGCATAAGATACCTCACTTTTATTAGCCTTAATTACTGGTGCAGTAGCCATTATTGCGGTGGTTCCACAAACAGTGCTACCTATCGATATTAGGTAAGCCATCCTTGTTGGGATTTTAAGTTTTTTAATCAATAATTTAATAACAACTAAGACACTAATTATGCAAATTAAAATTAGTGGAATTGCAATTTTTCCAAAATCTAAAAATTCAAAAGGCTTTAACTGTATACCTAAACAAATAATTCCAAATTTTAACATATAATCCTTGGTAAAATTTAAACCTTTTTGAAAACTTTCCCGAATTTTAAAAAAATTACCAAAAAAAATTCCCAATAAAATCGCTATCATTGCTGTAGATATTGGACTTTTGCTATAACCTAACAGCTCGATACCGATTATATTATTAAAACCTTGAGAAAGAGAATAAAGAATAAATGCTAGTATTATACCTGGCACTATCACCAAGTATTTTTTGAATGCCATCTTGAATAAATTAATTATGCACTTCTATAAAGTTTGGTCATAACAAATTCTTTATGACCCAAAGCTTCAGCACAGGTTAGTCTTCCATTAGCAACTCTTAAAGTTGTTTCAATAAGTTTATCTCCCGCCTCTGATAAATTCATTTCTCTTGATAGAATTTTTGAAACATCACAATCCACATGTTCACTCATACTTTTTGCAGTTAACGGATTTGCTGTTAATTTAACAACAGGTTCTATTGGGTTTCCAACAATATTACCTTGACCAGTTGGGAACAGATGAATATTAAATCCTGCTGCGGCCTGTAGTGTAACACATTCTGCAGCTGCTGATGAAGTATCCATAAAATATAAGCCTTTACCTTTTTTAGGTTCCTCTGCTGGTTCTAAAACATCTACAAATTTACAATTACCTATTTTTTGAAAATTTCCAAAAGCTTTCTCTTCAATAGTTGTTAAACCACCAGCAATATTGCCTGCCGTTGGTTGACTCTCAGAAAGATCATCTGTTGCCTCTTTTAAAATAAAATCATTATATGCGCTCCAGGTTTTCATAAACTTATCTGATGCTTCTTTTGTAGCTCCCCTTGTTGCACAAACTTTTTCTGCTCCGGTAAGTTCTGATGTTTCACCAAAACACAAATGAACACCTAATGGCTCAAGCTTGTCCATTAAATTTCCAACTGTTGGATTAGATGCTAAACCTGAAGTAGTGTCAGACTCACCGCATTTAACTGAAATCCATAAATCACTAATTGGACATTCCTCTCTTTGTTTTTCCGAAGCCCACATAACAAATTCTTGTGCTTTCTTAGAGGCTTTCATTACTGTCCCAATGTCTCCTGTTCTTTCAATATGGAAACCCTCAACTGGCTTTCCAGTTTTTGCAATTCCGTCAACAATTTTTTTTGTCCACTTTGGTTCTATACCAATTACAATTACTGCAGCAACATTTGGGTTACTTCCAGTTCCAATCATTGTTCTAAAATGTAATTCTAAATCTGCACCAAACTGAAGTCGTCCATATGAATGAGGTAAAGCGATAGTGCCTTTGATATTATTTGAGACTGCCTCTGCGCATGCATTTGAAATATCATCAACTGGAAGTATTATTACGTGATTTCTTGTTCCAGCTCTCCCATTTTCTCTTTTATATCCTAAAAAACTTTTTGGAATTTTCATTAATTACCACTTTTTTGTTTTAACGTTATGAACATGCACATGCTCACCTTTTTTAATTGCTTTGACTACTTTACCAATATCGTGTCCATATTTAAGAATCGTATCACCTTCATTTAAATCAATCATTGCTATTTTATGGCCTAAAGGAATTTCATCTTTTGATTGAATGCTTTTTGAACTATCATTCTCCATAATCCAGCAATTACATTCTTGTTTAGGGGTAATTCTTTCAATTACTACTACTCCTACGTTGTCTTTTTGATCGTGAATTATAATTTCAGTAGCCATATCGTGTCGAATTGTTTATTTGAAATTTTAAAAATCTTATATATTAATCGCGAAAATTAACAATTAAATTTTATATATATTATAAAACTTGATATTTTAAAAAAGGTTTAACTATGACGAAAATGACAACAGAAGAAGCTTTTGTAAAAGTTTTACAAATGCATGGCATTGAACATGCTTTTGGAATTATTGGATCAGCATTCATGCCAATCTCGGATATTTTTCCTGATGCAGGTATAACTTTTTGGGATGTTGCTCATGAGACAAATGGTGGATTAATTGCAGATGGTTATACAAGATCTACTGGAAAAATGTCTATGGTCATTGCACAAAATGGACCTGGTATTACTGGTTTAGTTACACCAATTAAAACAGCTTACTGGAACCACACTCCTTTATTATTAGTAACACCTCAGGCTGCAAATAAAACTATGGGTCAAGGTGGTTTCCAAGAAGTTGAACAAATGAATTTATTTAAAGATATGGTTTGTTATCAAGAGGAGGTCAGAGATCCTTCCAGAATGGCCGAAGTTTTAAATAGAGTTATAGAAAAAGCTATTAGAGGGTCAGCACCCGCTCAAATAAATGTTCCAAGAGATTATTGGACTCAGGTTATTGATATTGAGCTTCCACCAATTGTAAGATTAGAAAGACAAGGCGGAGGGACAGAGGCAATTAATGAAGCTGCAAAGCTTTTATCAAATGCAAAGTTTCCAGTAATTTTATCAGGTGCAGGTGTTGTGATTGGCAATGCAATTGAAGAAACAAAAAAAATTGCTGAGAAATTAGACTCACCAGTTTGTTCTGGATATCAGCACAACGATAGTTTTCCAGGTAGCCATCCTTTAGCTGCAGGACCCCTAGGATACAATGGATCAAAGGCTGCAATGGAACTAATTTCTAAAGCTGATGTAGTTTTAGCTTTAGGAACTAGATTAAATCCTTTTTCTACTTTACCAGGTTACGGCATAGATTACTGGCCAAAGAACGCAAACATAATTCAAGTTGATATTAATCCAGACAGAATTGGTTTAACTAAGAAAGTTACCGTAGGAATAAGTGGTGATGCAAAATTAGTTGCTCGACAAATTTTTGAAAAACTTTCCTCTAATGCTGGAGATACAGACAGACAAAAAAGAAAAGATTTAATTCATCAAACAAAATCTGCTTGGTTACAAAAATTATCAAGTTTAGATCATGAAGAGGATGACGATGGCACTGTTTGGAATAAGGAAGCAAGAGAAAGAGATAAAGATAGAATGTCGCCAAGACAAGCATGGAGAGCAATACAAGCAGGAATGCCAGAGGATGTAATAATTTCGAGTGATATAGGAAATAATTGTGCAATTGGGAATGCTTACCCAACTTTTGAAAAAGGAAGAAAATATTTAGCTCCTGGTTTATTTGGACCATGTGGTTATGGTTTTCCCTCAATACTTGGCGCAAAAATTGGTTGTCCTAATATACCAGTTATAGGCTTTGCAGGAGATGGTGCATTTGGAATTAGTATGAATGAAATGAGCTCATGCGCAAGAGAAGAGTGGCCAGCAATTACTATGGTTATCTTTAGAAATTACCAGTGGGGCGCAGAAAAAAGAAATACTACTTTATGGTATGATAATAATTTTATAGGTACTGAATTAGACCCTAATCTAAGTTACTCTAAAGTTGCAGAAGCATGTGGTTTAAAAGGTGTTACAGTGAAAACTATGGAGGAAACTACCATAGCAATAAAGCAATCTTGTGAAGATCAAAAGAAAAATATTACTACTTTTATTGAGATTATCCTTAACCAAGAGCTTGGTGAACCTTTTAGGAGAGACGCAATGAAAACCCCAGTTAAAGTTGCTGGTATAGACAAAAAGGATATGAGACCACAAAAGTCTTTAAATGGATGATATTAAGATAAGTTCAAATCGAAGTTTTGGAATTGTTTTTTTTACAGTATTTTTGCTAATAGCTCTGTACCCTTTAATATTTGGTGGTGAAATAAGAATTTGGTCAATATCAATTTCTTTAATATTTCTAATTTTAGGATTATTAAATTCTAATGTTTTAACTCCTTTAAATAAGATTTGGTTTAAGTTTGGAATCGTACTAGGAAAAATGATTTCACCAATAGTAATGGGAGTTATATTTTTTTTGGTTGTTACACCTATAGCTATTACCATGAGACTCTTGCGAAAAGATTTATTAAATTTAAAATATAATAGAGAGAAATCATATTGGATTGAAAAAAATGGTCCAAAAAGTAAAATGAAAAATCAATTTTAATATGAGCTTTATAAAAGAATTCTGGGAGTTTTTAAGAGTAAGAAAAAAGTATTGGCTTTTACCAATTATAATTGTTTTGTTTATATTTGGTGGATTAATAGTTTTAACACAAGGTTCAGCAGTAGCCCCTTTTATTTATACAATTTTTTAAAGTGAACTCTATTTTAGGTATATCTGCATTTTATCATGATAGTGCAGCTTGTATTTTAATAGATGGCAAAATTGTTGCTGCTGCTCAAGAGGAAAGATTTACAAGAAAAAAACATGATCCAAGTTATCCCCGCAATGCAATTAATTTTGTTTTGAAATTTGCAAATTTAAAATTAAGTGAGGTAGATCATATAGTTTTTTTTGAAAAACCATTCTTAAAATTTGAGAGATTATTAGAGACTTATGTTGCTTTTGCACCAAAAGGTTTTATTTCTTTTGCGAAGGCTATGCCAATATGGATTAAAGAAAAACTTTTTCAAAAAAATCTTTTATTTAATAAACTAAAAAAACATGACGAAAATTATAAGAGTGATGAAAATATTTTTTTTTCAGATCATCATTTGAGTCATGCTGCTAGCGCTTTTTTTCCGTCACCCTTTGATGAGGCAGTAATATTAACTGCTGATGGAGTGGGTGAATGGGCAACTACAACAGTTGCTTTAGGTAAAGGAAACTCTTTAGAAATAAAAAAAGAGATTCATTTTCCACATTCCTTGGGTCTGTTGTATTCTGCTTTTACTTACTACACAGGTTTTAAAGTAAATAGTGGCGAATACAAATTGATGGGATTAGCCCCTTATGGAAATCCAATTTACGAGGACAAAGTAAAAAAATTAATTGATGTCAAGGATGATGGAACTTTTAGATTAGATCAAAAGTATTTTAATTATTCAACAGGATTGAGTATGACGAATGAAAGATTCAATAAGTTATTCGGTCAAAAACCTCGAAATTCTAAAAATGAACAGATTACGCAATTTCATATGGATATAGCAGCCTCAATCCAAAAGGTGACTGAGGAAATTATGATAAGGTTAGCTAAATCAATTCGTAAAGAGTATGGATTAAAAAATTTGTGTCTTGCTGGGGGTGTTGCTCTTAACTGCGTTGCAAATGGAAAAATTTTAAAAGAAAAAATATTTGATGACATCTGGATCCAACCTGCAGCTGGAGATGCTGGTGGTTCTTTAGGAGCAGCCTTAGCTTTATGGTATCTTGAATATAACAATAAAAGAAAAGTTAATCCAAAAGATGACATGAAAGGATCATATCTAGGTACAGAATTTGATCAAAGTCAAATAGTGGAGGAACTTAAATCTGTTGGAGCTTATTTTGAAACACTTAGTTATGAAAATTTAATAAAAAAAACTTCAGATTATTTATCTAATGAAAAAGCAATAGGTTGGTTCCAAGGAAGAATGGAGTTTGGACCAAGAGCTTTAGGAGCCAGATCAATATTAGCTGATCCAAGATCTGATAAAATGCAAAAAAATTTGAATTTGAAAGTTAAATACAGAGAGAGCTTTAGACCATTTGCACCATCCATTTTAAAAGAGGATTTACAAGACTGGTTTAATATTGATATTGACAGTCCTTACATGCTCTTAGTTGCTGAAGTTAATTCAAATAAAAAAATAGATATGACAGAAGATCAAAAAAAACTTTTTGGAATAGATAAGCTCAATATTAAAAAATCACTAATACCTGCTGTAACCCACGTTGATTATTCAGCAAGAGTACAAACTGTCGATAAGCATACAAACAAATTTTATTATGATCTTATTTTAAAATTTAAAGAAAAAACTGGTTGTCCTGTGTTAGTGAACACTTCATTTAATGTGAGAGGAGAACCAATTGTTAATTCACCGACAGATGCTTTTAATTGTTTTATGGGGACTGAATTAGATTATTTAGTGATTGGTAATTGTATTTTAGATAAAACTAAACAAGATCTAAAATTGAAAAAGGATTACACAAAAGAATTCGAATTAGATTAAATATTCTATAAATTTTTATCAGGCCAACTTTTATTATTATGTCTATCTAATTCACTTTTGGTAAAGGGGCGTTCTGTGCCCCACGAGACCAGAATTTATATTATCAAATATAGGTTATAACAATACTTCACTGAGAGTTTTGCCAAATGTTCAAAACCTTGCTTCTCGACTTCACTGAGAATCGGGGTTAAATTTAGATTATGAAAAAAATATCTCTTTATATCTTTTTAGTTTTGATGTTTTCTCTTTTTACTTCAAATTCTTTTTCAGTATCGTTTAAAAAAAGTCGTTGTGGTTTTCCTAAAAACTCAATTAAAAATCTTTCCATTAAAGGAGAAAAATATATTCAATTTACATTAAAAGATAAGCAAAAAGGATGTAGCGCAACAGACAGAAAACCAAGACATGGCGCTCCTTATTGGGAAAGGGTGGAGTACGCTCAAGTAAATACATTATCTAAAAAAAAAAATCATGAGATAAATTTTTCGGTTAAAATTTTAAAGGGATTTTTAGGTCAAAGAGAAACGTTTTTTCAAATTCATAATTACAACGAAAATTTTATGTCAGTTTATCCCTCATTAATGTTTAAATTCCATCCCAAAAAAACCAATGAATGTACTGGATGTAGTAACTACTCCACAAGAACTATAAATTGTTTTGACAAAGATGGTCAGCCAAAAAAACAATGCTGGATAGAGGGTAGGGGAACTGAAGAGGGTATGTGGATAGAAGGAGGAAGTTATTCTAAATCGCTCTCATTCTTTCAAATAGATTATTTAAGAGATTTTAAATGTTTAAAAAAAAAAGGGAAATATTGCGCAAAATCAAAAAGTAGTCATGAAGAGAAAAAATTCCAAACAATTACTATAAATGATTTTTCAAAAAAATGGATGAATTTTAAAATTGTAATTCCAAAAATAATAAATGAGAAGGGTTTAGTTACAATATCTATTAATGACAAAATAGTTTTTGATAAAGTTGTACATTTTCCAAAAAGGGGAACGCCAAGAATTAAATATGGTATTTACAGACCTGGGAATTTACAAGGAAACATAACATCTCAAATACTTTATTCGAAAATTAACGTTAATCCTAAAAAATAAGGGGCGTTCTGTTGCCAACGCCCCATACCCCAGTGAACTTAGATAACTTTAGACCGACTTCTTATGTGTCCCAGGACTTTTCCGCTATTTTTTCCTGTCTTTACCAAATAACCACTTGTACCATTATCGTTGGCACTTACGGTTTTTGCATTTCGAAACATAAGTTGATTTAGCCTTGCATTTTTTGAGCCTCGGCTAAACAAACTCAGTATTCTGTGCATTCTTTTCATACACTCTCCTTGTTAGCTTTCCAAAACTCGCTTTTAACCGATGCGATATCGGCCTCTTTTTCACCATGAGATATGGTTTAAAGAACATACTTCAAAAATAAATGTTAAGCAATCGATTTTGTTATAAATCTAAATTCGGTCTATTATCCTTGTTATTGTATCTATCGATTTCTTTTTGAGTAACAGGTCTGAACAATACCCATACAACAACAACAACCAAAACTAAAAGTATAAATGTTTTCACTTCTTATGTAATTATAGCTTTTACAGATCCTAATTTATCTATCTTACCTGTATAAAGACCTTTACCAATTGGAACAACACCTACAGTAGATCCTGTAAATACATAAAAATTTTTATTCAAATTTAATTTATCCTTTCTAATTTTATTCAAAACAAATCTTAATGAGTTCAATGGATTAATAAAAACTGCACTGGTATTGCCGTTTATATTTTGTTTGGTTTTTTTGTTTGAAATATTAGTTTGTAAATTTCCGATATTTATTTTTTTATACTTTTTCCTTTGACCAATTAAAAATTTAACATTAGCTCCAAAATCACTACTTAAATCTCCAAATGAAGTAATTCCTTTTTTTCTTTGTCTATAACCTACAATCTCAATACAAGGAGCCATATGAGAAATAAATTTTGAGATATTCTTCATTGTTATTACTCCTTTAGAATTAAAAAAAGATTTTTTAATTAAATAGCAAACTTCCAGCTCAATGCCAAAGGTGGTTTTACTAATCTTTACACTTCTACCGCTTTTTAAAAAATTATCATTATAAACAGATGCGTAAAATGGTTCTTTTTCTTTTAATTTTTTCATCACTGGAATTCCGGTTCCTCCAGCTTTGTAACCTATAATTGGTTTTTTAACTTTACTCTCACAGAGCATTCTAAATTTATTTGCCTCAGTAAGTTTTTTTGTAAACTTTCTAGGCAATGGTGCAATAATCTTGTTTTTAAGAAAAGCTTTAACCAACTTATTTGATGTTTTTTCTATTAATGAACTCATAATATTTAATATAATGTTTTTTATAAACTATATTTTACGATCCAAGATTTATCAAACTAAAACCAGCGATAAGGAAAACTATTAACCAAACTAAACCTTTTATCAAAAAAAAAGTAAATCCCCCAACCAGAATATATTTACCCCATTTACTTTCTGATAATAAATTTTTAAACTTTTTCATCATTTTAATATACTCTGTCAGTTTAATAAAGACATTGGATCAAGCCTAGTTTGAAACCAATTTACTCTAAAATCCAAGTGTGGACCAGTTGATCTGCCAGTGGATCCAACTGTTCCTATGATATCTCCTTGATTGATTTGATCACCAACGGAAACCATTACACCTTCTAGATGCGAATAAATTGTGGAAATTCCATGTCCATGATCCATTATAATGGTACCACCTGTATAATAAAGATCATCTTCTGCCATTGTTACAATACCAGATGCTGATGACTTAATCATTGTTCCTTTTTTTGCAGCAATATCAATTCCATAGTGAGGCCACTTTGGTTTACCGTTTAAAATTCTCTGGCTTCCATAAACTCCACTTATTATTCCCTTAACAGGCATAATGAATTGATTTTTAAAAAAGGGTAGATCAGAATTTATTGCTCTTGCTTTTCCAATTTTGTTATTTTCCTCTTTAATTCTTTTGTAAACTGACTCAGGGGGTGTGACTTTACTTTCCTCTAAGCCATCAATCTTTTGAATATTGTATTTTCTTTTAAGAACTTTTTTTATAATTTTTTCACTTTTTCCATTACTAATTTTAGTAATCGTTAAATCAAATTTTCTATCTCTATCAATCCCAAAAACAAAAAAACCATCTTCTGAAACCCTAACTTTTTTTTTATCTATAATTATTTGAGAAGATGGATCAGTTATTCCTACAATATAATGACCTTGTAAAAATTTTCCTTTAAATTCGATTGCAATTAAATTAGTTGGAAAAAAAATAACTATTAAAAAAAATAATCTAGTTATTATCTTGCTGTCCATCCGCCATCAACTAATAAAGAAGTTCCTGTAATCATTGAAGCTGCATCAGAAGCAAGAAATACAGCTGCACTCGCTACATCTGATAGTTCAGCAAATTTACCTAAAGGAATATTTCCTAGAACCTCTTTTTTAAACTTTTTACTTTTCAAAAACTTACGTGTCATAGGAGTTACAACAAATGTTGGACAGACAGTATTTACTCTGATGTTATATTTAGCAAGGTCAATCGACATTCCTTTTGTAAGACCTTCTAAACCAAATTTAGTCATGTTGTAAACACTTCTTATAGGACCTCCAACGTGACCCATTTGGGATGACATATTAACAATAACACCACCTACTTTTTTTCTATTTCTAGACTTGATCATTTTAAGCGCACACAATTGAGCTAAATTGAAAGTTGCCATTGTATTTATCTTCACCATGTATTCCATATTTTTAGTTTTAACTTTTGTGAAGTGTTCTGGAATATTATTACCCGCGTTATTGATTAGAATATCTATTTTCGATTGTCTGTTTATAATATCTTTAATCTCGCTGTAATTTGTAATATCACAAACATAAGATTTACATTTGCGCTTAATTTTCTTAATCTTTTTTGAAACCTCGTCTAAATCCTTTTTAGTTCTACTTATTATAATTAAGCTTGCGCCAGCCTCAGCTAGAGCAATAGCACACGCTCTACCAATTCCTTTACCAGCTCCTGTTACGACTGCAGTTTTATTTTTCAAATTATAGTTTTTTAAGAACATCATAGAAATAATATTTTAATATCCGTATAAATCAATTCAATAGCAACGACTAAAATAGCTATTAAACCTGCCCAAGCTATCCACTTATATTTTTTAATCCAATTAGAAATTAAAGTTGCTGCAGTTGCCATTAATATAATCGATAAAACAAGACCAAAGATCAATAAGTAATAATGATTTCCAGCTGCTCCAGCTACACCTAAAACATTATCTAAACTCATTGTAAAGTCAGCTAATAAAATTGTCCAAATAGCCTTTATAAAACTTGAATTATCAACTTTAATATCACTTTCGTTCTCAAAGCCTTTTACAACATCTACATAAAGTTTATAAACTATGTACAATAAAAGTAGACCTCCAATTAATCTCAAACCTGTAATTTGTAATAAATACGCAGTCAAAAGAGTTAAGATAACCCTTAAGACAACAGCTCCACTTATCCCCCAAAAGATAATTTTTTTTCTTTGTTCTAACGGAAATTTTGATGCAACCATTCCAATTATAATGGCGTTGTCACCTGCTAAAACTAGATCAATTAGGATAATTTGTGTTAAGATTGCAATTTGTTCTGGAGTGATAAGATCAGTGAACATCAACCTCTCAGTATCATATCAGCACCTTTTTCTGCAATCATTATTGTGGGTGCATTAGTGTTTCCAGAAGTAATGTTAGGCATTATTGATGCGTCTATTACTCTTAAGTTATTTAAACCTTTTACTTTAAGAGTTTCATCAACAACTGCCATATCGTCTTGTCCCATTTTGCATGTGCCAACAGGATGAAAAATTGTCTGTGCATAGTCCGATCCTGCTTTTACAAGTTCTTCATCATCATTTATATCTATACCAGGCCTATATTCTTCTGGTTTGTACTTTTTAAAAGTCTCAGACTCCATTACAATTTTTCTTGTCAGTTTTAAACCTTTTGCAGCTATCATACGATCATGTTCAGTTGAAAGATAATTAAGTTTTACTTTTGCATAAATTCTTGAGTCTTTATTAATAATTTTAACATGACCTCTACTAGTTGGTCTAATATTTGAAACAGTAGGTGTGAATGCATGAAAATCATGATTCTTTGTAGCACCTAAAGTATCCATACTCATAGGCTGAACATGCCACTGTAGGTCTGGTAATTCTAAAGATGGGTCACTTTTAGCAAACATACACATTTGACTAGCACCCATTGTCATTGGTCCACTCCTATTAAAAACATATTCAAGACCAATCATTAAATTTCCAAACAAACTATTAATCTTTTTATTTAATGACTTAAGTCCATGAACTTTATAAATTGGTCGAAACATTAAATGATCTTGTAAATTTTCTCCAACACCTTTTAAATCATGAACAATATTGACTCCACATTCTCTTAAATTTTTAGAATTACCTATTCCTGATGTTTGTAAAATCTGTGGAGATCCAATAGATCCTGATGAAAGTATAATCTCTTTATTAGCCGAAACTTGTCTTAGCTCATTTCCTATCCAATATTCAACATTCTTAGCAGTTTTATTATCAAAATTTATTTTTTTTACATGTGCGTTTGTTATAATTTTTAAATTATTTCTTTTTTTGATTGGATTGAGGTAACCAACCGCAGTACTACACCTAAAACCATCTTTTTCTGTTACTTGAAAATATCCGCATCCATGATTGTCACCAGTATTAAAATCTTTTGTTTTAGGAATACCAAATTCTTCAGCTGCATTTTGAAATTCATTTAATAGTGGTAATTGAATTCTTTGATCAGAAACAGATAAAGGACCACCAACTCCATGATAATCGTTTTTTCCCCTCTCTTGGTTTTCTGCTTTGATAAAATAAGGAAGAACATCATCCCAACCCCAACCAGTGTTGCCTGATTGACGCCAAACATCGTAATCTCTACTTTGTCCTCTTATATACAATAAGCCATTAATAGCGGAACTACCACCAAGAGTTTTTCCTCTAGGATAGCGAATTGATCGATTATTCATTGTTTCATCTGGCTCAGTTTTGTAACACCAATCTACTGAGGGATTGTGCATTGTTTTAAAATAGCCAACAGGGATATGTATCCATGGATAATTATCTTTACCACCAGCCTCTATTAATAGAACTTTATTTTTTGGACTCTCCGATAATCTATTAGCTAGAACACATCCAGCAGATCCAGCACCGATAATTATAAAATCAAAAATTTCCATCTCAAGTTGAATAGTTTTTTTACAAATCTTATATAATCATCTTTACACTCATATTAATCAATTGTCACTTGTATCAACTTTGTTTTTCTGATTGAATGTTTCAGTTAAATTTAACTAACAAGAGGAATAATAATGAAAAAAATCATTTCAATGTTGTTTGCAACTGTTTTAGTGCTTGGATTTGCATCCAGTGCTAATGCTGCAAAAACACTAAAATGTCAGACTGTTCTTAACACTAAAGCTGATGAAGTTAAGATGTTAAAGGACTTTACTGATACAGTAACAACACTTACATCTGGCTCGTTAAAATTTGAGATTTTACCAGCTGGTGCAGTTGTTGGAGTTAAAGAAACTCTAGATGCGGTTGATAAAGGTTTGATTGATTGTGGATTCGCATGGACACACTATTGGTCAGGTGATCACCCTGCTGCTATGTTATTTGGTTCGCCGGTAGCTGGTGGTGGAGTTGGTATCGACAACTTAGCATTTTTATCATGGTTTCAATATGGTGGTGGTAAAGAATTATACGACCAACTTTGGAAAGAAATGGGAAGAGACATCAAAGGATTTATGCTTCAACCAGTAGGACCAGAAGCCTTAGGTTGGTTTCCAAAACCAATTAAAGATATGGCTGACTTTAGAAAATATAAATTCAGAACTCCTCCAGGAATTCCAGGACAAACTTACAAAGATATTGGTATAGCATCTGTTGCAATGGGTGGTGGAGATATCTTACCAGCTCTTGAAGCAGGAACTATTGATGCCGCTGAATGGTGTTGTCCTAAACCAGACTTAACATTTGGTTTCCAAAAAGTATTAAAGCACTATTATCTACAAGGTTTACACCAAGTAGTAGTAAATGCTGACTTTTACATTACTGGAAAAACTTATAATGCTATGAGTGATCATGAAAAAAAGTCGCTTGAGGTTGCAGCTAATGCTTCATTAGCTAAATCTTTAAGTTACAGAATTTATGAAAATGGAAAAGCATTACAAGAACTTACTACTAAGCATGGAGTAAAATTAGAAGATACTCCATCAGACTACTTTACAGAATATATGGCAGCTGCAAAAGCTACATTGAATAAAAACGCTGCGAAGAATAAATTCTTCAATGAAGTTTATACTTCAATGAAAAACTTTGCAGATGTTGCTGTTCCCTTCTGGAGTGGTGCACAAATGTCTAATGCGAAGCTTGGAATGGCTCACGCTGCAACATTAAAGTAATCAGTAATTAATCTTGATTTTTTAGAGCGGACTTTTACAGTCCGCTCTAATTTTTTTAACTAGAATTTTATGGCAGAAGAACCTCGTAAACTCGATATTTCAGATGAAATGATTGCCGAAAGGCGAGGTGGTTCAGGTAATATGCCAAGTGATATGCCATTGTGGATGGCAAAATCTATTATCAATATCGATAAATTTAGTAGATGGATCGGTAACATTGTTTGTTGGATATTGATGCCACTCATTTTTGCGATGACTTATGAAGTTCTTGCAAGAAAATTATTTTTAGCACCCACAATTTGGGCTTATGACATAAGTCGTTTCCTTTATGGAGCTTTATTTATGTTAGGTGCTGGGTATGCACTTTCTCGAGGAGTACATATTAGAGCAGATTTTTTATATAGAAACTTTAAGACCAAGACTCAAGGCATTATAGATTTTTGGCTTTATTTAATATTTTATTTTCCAGGTCTTTTAGTTTTTCTATATATGACGATTGGATTTGTAGGTGAGTCCATCCAAAGAGGTGAGAGAGGTATGGATACAACATGGATGCCTTTTATGTGGCCTATAAAAACTTGTTTATTAGTTGGTATTATATTTTTACTTATTCAAGGCTTCTCAGAATTACTTAAGAGCTATTGGGCAGCAAAAAAAGGTGAGTGGCCTGGACAAGGACACAAGTAATGTTAGCTGAGTTAATAGATCCAGCTATCTTGGGTTTTATTTTAGTAGGTGTGATGCTTTTTGCAATCTTTGTAGGATTTCCTATTTCATTTACTTTAATATTTTTAGGATTTGTGTTTGGCTATCTTGGGTTTGGAAAATTAGTTTTCTATTTAATGACCTTACAGTTTTCGATGGTAATGACCGAGCAAACCTTAGCAGCTGTTCCACTTTTTGTATTTATGGGAATTATGATGGAACAGGCTGGATTAATGGAAAGGTTGTTTTCGGCTTTTCAATTAATGTTAGCAAAAGTTAAAGGCTCATTATATTATGCAGTTTTGTTTGTCTCAGTAATTTTTGCTGCTGCTACAGGTATTGTCGGAGCATCAGTAACAATACTTGGGATCATGGCAGCAAAATCAATGAATAGATCGGGTTATGATGTAAGGCTTGCTGCAGGAACAATTACAGCAGGCGGAACTCTAGGAATTTTAATTCCTCCAAGTATTATGCTTGTTGTAATGGGACCAATAATGGAAATCCCAGTAATAGATTTATTTGCAGCCGCAATATTACCAGGAATTCTTCTTGCTAGTCTTTATGCCGCTTACACAACAATTAGATGCATGATTAATCCCAAATTAGGGCCAGTATTACCTGAAGAGATGAGAGCTGCTAGCATGAAAGAAGTTTGGATTGAATTTTTTCTAGGTCTAGTTCCTCCTGCAGCTTTAGTTTTTGCAGCTTTAGGAAGTATCTTATTTGGATTTGCAACTCCTACTGAGGCAGCAGGATGTGGAGCAATGGGAGCATTACTTCTTTCTTTAGCTTATAAAAAATTATCATTACCTAAGTTACAGGAAGCGTTAGTAAAAACTTTAGAGATTACAGCTTTAATTATGGTATTAGTTGCAGCATCAAATTTTTTTGGGGCAGTTTTTGCTAGATTAGGAACTCCAACTTTGCTGACTGAATTTCTATTAGGATTAGAAATGAATAAATATTTAATTCTGGCGATGATAATGGTTATGATTTTTTTATTAGGATGGCCATTAGAATGGGTTCCTATTGTAATGATAATAGTTCCAATTATATTACCTTTAGTAGAGGCATTAGGATTTAATTTAACTTGGTTTGCAATATTGGTTGCAGTTAATCTGCAGACCGCCTGGTTATCCCCACCCGTAGCCTTATCTGCGTATTTTTTAAAAGGCGTTGTTCCAGAATGGGATTTGAAAGATATTTATTATGGAATGATGCAATTTATGGTCTTACAGGTCATAGGTTTAGTATTAATTATTATATTTCCTAAAATTGCTCTTTGGTTACCAACTCTCTTATATGGACAGTAGAAAGTTTAAGTTTTATATTGTTTAAGTGAGTCTTCATAATTCAAAAAAAAATCTTACGAATTGGGATCTAGTTTCAGTCAATCCAAATGAAAAAAATTGGGATTGGAAAGTTCTGTTTTGTTTTTGGGGAGTTAACATTCAGAGTGTCATTGGTTTTTCATTAATTACATCTCTTTACTTAATTTATAATCTAAACACTTTTGTAGTTTTCTTTGGAACAATATTAGGATCATTGTTAGTCTATTTTTTTTCAAATTTGATTGGAAAACCATCGCAGAAACATGGATTACCTTTTGTAGTGTTACTTAGATCGTCTTTAGGAATTAATGGGGCGAAATACTTAGGCTTAATTAGATTTTTAGTTGGAGTTTTTTTGTTTGGTATTCAAACATATTTCCTCTCAAAAGCTTTCAGTTATTTAATAAGAATTGCAATTTTTTTATTAGAACCCACTATTCTTGATCAGCAAGTTTTTTTAACATTTTTACTTGGCATGAACCCCATTGATTGGATTGCAATTGTCACAGCAATAGTTTTTCAGGGGTTTTTATTTAGTGCTGGTATGAATTTTAATAAAAAAATAATTATTTTTTCTGCAATAGTAGTTTATTTTGGAATAATATTATTTTTTTTATCAGTCTTATTAAATGACGTAAAATCTACTTCTCAAGCTTTTGTTAATATATTAAATCTTGAAAATTTCTTAGACAAAAATAATTTTGGACCTATAGTAACTGTTACTGGCACAATTTTTGCTTACTTCTCTTTTGCAATTTTAAGTTTTGGAGATTTTTCAAGATATGTAAAAAACGATAAAGAACTTAAAAAAGGAAATTTAAGTTTAATTTTAAATTTAATAATTTTTTCATTTTTATCTTTGTTTATTGTTTCTGGTATGGATAGCTTTCTAAAAGAAAATCCTGAAAACCTCTCCAGAATACTCACAAATCCAAATGATATTATTGGCAAAATTAATAATTTGCTTGTAGTAGCGCTGGCTATAATTTTTATTATAATAGCATCAGCATCAACAAATTTAATCGTTAACTTTATTCCATCTCAATATACTTTAATAAATTTTTTACCTTTTTCTCTTTCAATTAAAAGCGCAGGTTTGATAATTTCAATACTTGGTTTTATTACTGCTGTATTTTGGTTAACTTATCTAAGTCAAGTTGGTGCCTTATCCATCATAGATACTTTTGCATGTTTTTTAGGACCACTATTTGGTGTAATGATTTCTGATTTTTATTTTATTCAAAAAGAAAAATTAAATAATAAAGATATATATTCTTTAGAAAACAATGGTGTTTACTATTATTCAGGAGGCTGGCACATTAAAGCAGTTTATTCGGTAATATTAGGTTTCATATTTTCAGCTTCAACTATCTGGAATATTAATTTAATGTTTCTACAGTCATTATCATGGATAATAGGTGCCATTATAGCGGCATTTACGTTCTATTTATTAGCTAAAAAATAATCCTATGGAAAAAATTACTTATGATTTTAAAAATAGAACCGCAGTTGTTACTGGGGGTGCTCAAGGATTTGGTTTAGATATTTCAAAAAGATTTCTGAAATCAGGCGCCAAAGTAATTATATGGGATAACGACCCTAAAGCTTTAGAGTTAGCTGTGAAAAACTTAAATAATGAAAATTTAAGTTCTCGAGTTATCGATGTAGCTAATTTTGAAGAAGTTAGCAGAAATGTTAAAGAAATTTTAAATAATTCTAATATTGATATTTTGATAAATAATGCAGGTATAACAGGTCCGACTGCAACTTTGTGGGAATATGATATTGAGGTGTG
Organism: uncultured Pelagibacteraceae bacterium; assembly: GCA_902514945.1. Taxonomy (GTDB): domain Bacteria; phylum Pseudomonadota; class Alphaproteobacteria; order Pelagibacterales; family Pelagibacteraceae; genus Pelagibacter. Next base: position 23,472 of record CABXSO010000006.1, read on the forward strand.
GAAAAAAGTTGTAGAAATAAATTTAATGGGTACTTTTAATTGCTGTAGGTCAATAGTCCCAAGTATGATTAAAAATAATTACGGTAGGATTGTTAACGTAGCTTCAGTAGCTGGGAAGGATGGAAATGCTAATGCTAGCGCATATAGTGCAGGAAAGGCCGGAACTATAGCATTAACAAAATCACTAGGTAAAGAGCTTGCAGACAAGAATATAGCTGTCAATGCAGTAACTCCAGCAGGTGCAAAAACCAGAATTCTTGACCAAATGACTAAAGAGCATGTCCAAAAAATGCTTTCTAAGGTACCAAGGGGAAGGTTCCTAGAAGTTGAGGAATTTACCTCTTTAATTTGTTGGCTTTCCTCTGAGGAAAACACTTTTTCAACAGCAGCAGTATTCGATATTAGTGGTGGTCGCTCTACCTATTAACTTCTCAGTTTTTGTTCAACTAACTTAAAATTATTAATTTTAGCTCTACTAAACTTGACATCTTTAGACATCACTGGTGCAAAAATCATTATCGACCAATAAATAAGTAGTATAAAAATTGAAATTGTCTTCATATAATTAATATAGAGATGAATGTTGAATTTTGGGTGTTTAAATCTTGTCTAAATAATGTATTAAGAAATTATTTTAATTTTTAATGAAATTTTTATTTCTTATACTATCGACTCTTCTAATAAGCATTAGCATCTTATTAGCAGATGAATTAAATGTATTCGATTTTACTGAAAATGAGCTTTCTGAATTACAGGTTAGGAAGGTAAGGGGGGCAGATAATAAGACAATTTATAGTGTTGGTTCTAATGAAAATGGTAATTTTTTAAAATCGGTAGCTGATAATGCTGCCTCAGGTTTAGGTAAAGAAATAAAAATTGATTTAAATAGAACGCCATTTATTAATATCACTTGGAAAGTAGAGAAAGACTTGTCTGGTATTAAAGAAAATACAAAAAAGGGACACGATTTTGCAGCAAGAGTATTTGTAATAAAAAAAACAGGAGCAACCCCTCTATCAAATAGGGCTATTAACTATGTTTTTTCAAGTAATAGTGATGTTGGAACAAATTATCCAAGCCCTTATACAAAAAAATCTATAGATAATGTTTTAGCAAGTACCAAAAATAATTTGGATGAATGGATAACGGTTAAAGCCAATGTTAAAGAAGATTTTAAAAGGTTGCACGATTTGGATGTTGATGAGCTTGATGGACTTGCAATTATGTCTGATACTGATAATTCAAAGATGAAATCTATAGCCTATTTTCAAAATATTTATTTTTCGTCCCAATAATTAAAATTTAAGATATTTTTTTAGATAAATATTAAATAGAGAAAGAATAACAGCAACAATAACATCCTCTAAAGGACTTGCTTGTGGATAACCAAAGTTCCATGCCGTAACCATCACTAACCAAATTACAAATATATTCATTTAATACTTATACCTTAGTTTCTATTAAATAGTTTACTTTTTTGGTATAACTATATTATGCATGAAAATTTTTTTCATACTTTAAAAGTATATTATGAAGATACTGATGCTGGTGGAGTCGTATATTATGCTAATTATTTAAAGTTTTTAGAGAGAGCGAGAACAGAAGCTCTTCATTCAATCGGGTATAGTAACCAAAAAGTGAAAAAAGATTTTGGTTCATTAATAATAGTAAAAACTTGCAATATTGAATATAAAAAACCAGCTATTCTCGAAGATGAACTAACTATAAGATCCTTTGTTAAATATGTCACCAAAACATCATTTTTCATGAATCAAATAATAACTAAAGATAATGATATAATTGTTGAGGCTCAGGTTCATTTAGTTTTTGTGGACGATAAAGCTAAGCCAGCGAAAATTCCTGATGAGATTTATTCAAAATTTAAACCTTATTTTTGTGACACAATTAAAACTTAGCTAAATTTTTTGCCTTTTTAAATAAATTTACCATCATTTTGATTGAAATTAACTTTGTGTTTACATTTCTTGGACTAGGATGATAACTTGATAGAATTATCAAACCATTTGGTAATAGTTGTGTTTTACCATGTTTAAATATAAATTTTTGTTTTAAATCAAATTTTCGTCTATACAGTTTTATACAATTATCGAAGGCAACTTTACCAAGCGTTACAATTACCCTCAGTTTTCTTAAATTCAATATTTCCTCATCAAAAAAATTAGAGCAATTAGAAATTTCATTACTGAGTGGTTTATCCTCAGGAGGAACACATTTAAGAATATTTGTGATATAGGTAGATCTTAATTTTAAATTATCATTTAAATTTTTTGAGAATGGTGAATTTGAAATTCCTACCTCATGCAAACATCTAAATAAAAAATCACCAGATTTATCACCTGTAAAAGCTCTTCCTGTTCTAGTTCCACCATGAGCCGCAGGCGCAAGACCAATAATAGCTAATTTTGAGTTTATATCTCCAAATCCAGGAACGGGTTTACCCCAATAAATTTCATCGATATTTTGTTTTCTTTTTTGGACACTAATTTTTTTTACAAATTTTACTAATCTTGGACATTTCTTACAATTAACTATTGTTTTGTTTAATTCGTTTAATCTAGTATCCATATTATGAAACTTTTAAAATTATTAGTTATAATTTTTATATCTTTAACAACACCTATTAAAGCAGATTTATACAAAAATTTAATAGATCAACTTGAGGAGGGTGGAAAATTAATATTTATTAGACATGCTTATGCGCCAGGAAATGGTGATCCTGATGGTTTCAATTTAAACGATTGTTCTACACAAAGAAATTTAAGTGAAGAAGGAAGAAAACAAGCTAAAAGTATTGGTGAATTTTTTAAAGAAAATAAAATTGAGATTAATAAAGTTCTTTCAAGTGAATGGTGTAGGTGTAAAGAAACAGCAAAAATTGCATTTAAAAACTTTTCAACTAAAAGTTTCTTAAATTCTTTTTATAGTTCAAAATTTTCAAAAAATAAAGGTAAGCAGATTATAGAATTTAATAATTATATTAAAAATTTAGAAAGTAAGAAAAATTTGATCTTTGTAACCCACTATGTATTTATATCTGAAGTTTTAAATTATGCTCCTTCATCAGGTGAAATGGTTGTTTCGGACAAAAAGTTTAATATAATAGGGAGTGTAGAAATTGATTTTTAAAATATTATGTCCTCAAAAAGAGCAATGAAACAAGCACAAAAACAAGCTTATGCTAAACACAGAAGCAATATAATAAATAATAGATTTTCTAAGAATAAAAAAAATTTTTTCAACAAAAAGAAAAAAGACTAGCTTTCTTTTTTAAATTTTTCTATTTTTTTACAATTTGAAATTTTCGACATACCCTCTTCATTATTTAAAACTGTTTTCATAAAAATTTCAGGTTTTCCTATTTCAAATAAAATTTGAGTATAAAACTGAGGATAACCATGTTTATGGGTAAATATTTTTCCATTTTCCTCATATATGTTTCGAACATAAGTGTTAGACTTTTTTATGCTTAGGTCAGTTAATCTGTATTTTTGATATGTTTTTTCTTTATATACGTAATTTCGTGTCATGATTAATTCGTCTAGATTTAAGATGTATTCATTCTTTAAAAATTCATCTTGTTTATCATCACATTTACTCATAATGATTACCTCTGATTTAAGATGTTGGAAGGGTAGAATTATTAATAAAAGAGAAATTAAAAATCTAATTTCTTTCATTTTTCTCAGCAAAAAATAAACCTATTAAAAGTAAAGCTGTCCAACCAAGTCCTACTAATCCTTTAATAATATTTGTGTCGGCACTCCATAAATCAAGAAATAGAGCTCCAAAAATAAGACCAAGAACATATACAATAATTACGATTGTAGTTTTACTCATTTAATAATTTCTTTTTAAAAAGAGAGATACCATTTTCAATTTTATATGTATAGGACTCTTTGAAACTTTCTAATTGCCAACCTGTTAATCTTTTTTGAATAATTTCAAGATTTTCTATTTTCCACTCTTCAGTTGTATCTTCGAGTTTCCAGATTTTTTTTTCTTCGTTATTTCTTCCACACCCATAACAATAGCCAGTTTTTGGATCAGTTTTACAAATACTTATACATGGAGAAACAATCATAATATTATTATAGAGTAAAAATTATACAATTTACAATAATTGTCGTTGGACAAATAGTTTCAATCATATATATAATCTTCTGATTTTGTGGGGCGATGGCGGAATTGGTAGACGCGTCGGTCTTAGGAACCGATAGAGCAATCTGTGAAGGTTCGAGTCCTTTTCGCCCTACCATTAATTGATTATGAAAATTACAGTAGAAAATAAAAAAGGTTTAAATAAAGACATAAAAGTTTTCATCGATAAAAAGACAATGAGTTCTTATATGGATGAAAAATATGAGGAAATAAAAGGAACTGTTAATTTAAAAGGTTTTAGACCTGGAAAAGTTCCAATACAGGTATTAAAAAAACAATTTGGTAAAGCAGTATTTAGTGAAGTTTTAGACAAAGTATTAAAAGACACAACCACAAAAGCCTTAGAAGAAAATAAGATTAAACCTGCAGGCCAACCAAAATTAGATCTTAAAACTTATGGTGAGGATAAAGATTTAGAATATATTATTTCTGTTACGGAGTTTCCAAAAGTTGAATTAAAATCTATAGAAAACATAAAATTTGATGAATACACTGTAAAAATTAATGAAAGTGAAACTGAAAAAAGAATTAAAGAAATAGCTAAAAATACACCAAGTTTCAAGGACACTTCACCTGACACAAAAGCAAAAGAAGGCGATCTAGTATCATTTGATTACACAGCAACTGTTGACGAAAAATCTTTTAAAGGAGGAGAAGGAAAAAATACACAATTAACTTTGGGCAAAGATTTGTTCTTAAAGGGTTTTGACAAACAATTGATCGGAATTAAAAAAGATGATCAAAAAATTGTTGAAGCCACATTGCCCGAGAATTTTCCTGAAAAAGAATTAATAAATAAAAAAGCAAAATTTAATTGTAAAATTCTATCAGTCAAAACTCCGGAGGAGATAAAGATTGATGATCAATTTGCAAAAAATCTAGGAGCAAAGGATTTAAGGGATCTAAAAACTCTTATTTCAAAACAAATTAACGATGAGTATAAAAATTCTTTAGACAGGTTATCAAAAAATCAAATTCTAAAAGAATTAGAAAAACTCAAGTTAGATGAAATACCACAAAATTTAGTGGATGAAGAGATAAAAGCTTTATCTAAAGGTATGACAGATGAGGATAAAAAAAAAAGCAAAGATAATTTCGAGGAAATAGCAAAAAAAAGAATTAAGGTCGGATTGATATTAAATGAATTTGGAGAAAAAAATCAGGTCAAAGTGACTGAACAAGAACTGCAAGCCGAAGTACAAAAACAAATTAGAATGATGCCAGGGCAAGAAAAAATGGTAATGGACTTTTATCAGAAAAATCAATCAGCACTTGCGAGTTTGAGAGGCACAGTATATGAAGAAAAAATTTTAAGTCTTGTTAAACAAAAAGCTAAATCTACCAAAAAAGAAGTTTCAAAAGATGAAGCAGAGAAAATATTAAAGCAATCTCAAAATCAAGATCTTAATCTCGAAGATGAAGTCAAGAAATATTCAAAGAAAAAAGTTGATACTAAAAAGAAAGAGGTAAAAAAAACTAGCACAAAATCCAAAACTATTCCTGATAAACCAAAAAAAGTTAGCAAAAAGTAATCCCAAGTTGTATAAGTATTACGAATCAATTTTATGAATAATAAACTTACTGAACACATGAGCAGCTTAATCCCAATGGTTGTAGAACAATCAAGTAAAGGAGAAAGAGCTTATGACATTTATTCTAGGCTTTTAAAAGAGAGGATTATTTTTTTGACCGGTCAAATAAACGATAACGTTGCGTCACTTGTGACTGCACAATTATTATTTTTAGAGGCTGAAGATCCAAAAAAAGAAATTTTTTTATACATAAATAGCCCAGGTGGTCTAGTTACTGCTGGTCTAGGTATTTATGATACCATGCAATATGTTAAGCCAAATATTTCAACATTATGTATTGGACAAGCAGCTTCTATGGGATCCTTTTTATTATCTGCTGGAACTAAGGGAAAGAGATTTTCTCTTCCAAATTCTAGAATTATGGTTCATCAACCCTCAGCAGGTTTTCAAGGTCAAGCTACGGATATTGAAATTCACGCTAATGAAGTATTATCCTTAAAAAAAAGATTAAATGAAATTTACTCTAAGCATACAGGAAAATCTGTTGATGAAATAAAATCTGCATTGGAAAGAGATAATTTTATGACTGCAGATACTGCAAAGTCTTTTGGTTTAATAGACACTGTTGTGGAAAAGAGAGTATAGAGCACTATATATAGAAATAGTAAATCCAGAACTTGATTAATGTGAGTTATTTATAATAAAGTATTAAAATTGATTCGTTTTAAATTTTATGAATACAAATAATAAAAATATTCTTTATTGTTCTTTCTGTGGCAAAAGTCAACACGAGGTAAGAAAACTGATTGCAGGTCCAACTGTATTTATTTGCGATGAATGCGTTGAATTATGTATGGATATTATAAAAGAAGAGAGCAAAGACACTTTTGTAAAACATCAAGATGGTCTTCCATCCCCAAAAGAAATCTGTTCAGTTTTAGATGACTATGTGATTGGACAAACTCATGCAAAAAAAGTTTTATCTGTAGCAGTTCATAATCATTATAAAAGATTAAACTATGAAAATAAAACTAGCAAAAACGTTGAGCTTGCAAAGTCCAATATTCTTTTAGTAGGCCCTACTGGTTGTGGAAAAACTTTATTAGCCCAAACGCTTGCGCGAATTTTAGACGTTCCTTTTACCATGGCTGATGCAACAACTTTAACAGAAGCTGGATATGTTGGTGAAGACGTAGAAAATATTATTTTAAAATTATTACAGGCAGCAGATTATAACGTAGAAAAAGCTCAAAGAGGTATCGTTTATATTGATGAGGTTGATAAAATAAGCAGAAAATCCGAAAACCCGTCAATTACTAGAGATGTATCTGGTGAAGGAGTTCAACAGGCTTTATTAAAAATAATGGAAGGAACAATTGCGAGTGTGCCCCCTCAGGGTGGTAGAAAACATCCTCAACAAGAATTTTTACAGGTCGATACAACAAATATTTTATTTATTTGTGGAGGAGCTTTTGCTGGATTAGATAAGATCATTTCTCAAAGAGACAAAGGAACCTCAATTGGATTTGGAGCAGATGTTAAGAATACCCAAGATAAAAAAATAGGTGAGTGGATGAAAAATTTAGAACCTGAAGATCTATTGAAATATGGATTGATACCAGAATTTATTGGAAGATTACCAATGATAGCAACCCTAGAGGATTTAGATGAAAAATCCCTTATTAAAATTCTTCAAGAGCCAAAAAACTCTTTAATCAAACAATATCAAGAACTATTTAAATTGGATGGAGCGAAACTAGTATTTAAAGATAATGCTTTGAAAGAAATTGCACTAAAGGCAATTAGTAAAAAGACTGGAGCGAGAGGATTGAGATCTATACTAGAAAATATTCTTTTAAAAACCATGTATGATCTACCTAGTCAAGATAATATAGAAGAGGTAATCGTTGACGCATCTTCCGCAAAAGGCCAGACCCAACCCATATTGGTCCATTCTAAAAAAGACAATAAGTCTAAAACCAACAAGACTACAGCGGCTTAATAGCCATAATAACTTGTAAAAAGGTATTGCAAAAACATCTTTAATATCCATATATTATAATTATGGAAGTCAAAAATTCATTACCTTTATTACCACTGAGAGACATTGTAGTTTTCCCAAGTATGGTAATCCCTTTATTTGTTGGGAGAGATAAATCAATTTCAGCATTAAATGAAGTAATGAAAAAAGAAAAAAAGATTATCCTGGTTACTCAAAAAAACTCAGAAATAGATGATCCAAAAAAAACTGATATTTTTACGTACGGATGTGAAGGAAGTATTCTCCAACTTTTAAAGCTGCCAGATGGAACAGTAAAAGTTTTAGTCGAAGGTGTGCGAAGAGTAAAAATTCTTGATTTTAAAGACAATGAAAAATTTATTACATGTGACTTTACTCATAATCAGGATATTAATAATGAGGAAGAAGACTTGTATCCTTTAGCTGTAACAGCAATTAGAAGGATGGAAAAATTGACTTCGATTAATAAAAAAGTATCCAATGAAACTATAAACACAATTAAACAGTTAAAAGATCCATCACAAATAGCTGACAATATTGCGTCTCACATTACTGCTTCAATCTCAGAGAAGCAGCAAATTTTTGAAACTGTCGACGTAAAAAAAAGGTTGAATGCAATTATTAAAATAATGGAAAATGAAACTAGCATTATTGGCGTTGAGAAAAGAATTAGAGGCAGAGTAAAAACTCAAATGGAAAAAACTCAAAGAGAGTATTATCTAAATGAACAATTAAAAGCGATACAAAAAGAGTTAGGTGAGATTGAAGATGGTAAGGATGAAAATACGAGCTTAAATAAAGCAATTCTCAAATCAAAAATGCCAAAAGATGTTGAGAAGAAGTGTCTCCAGGAATTAAAGAAGTTAAAAAATATGAGTCCAATGTCGGCAGAGGCAACAGTTGTTAGAAATTACCTAGACTGGATGATTGATCTTCCGTGGCATAAAAAAAGTGACGTAGCGATAGATTTAAATAAAGCTCTTGATGTTCTAGATAAAGATCATTTTGGTTTAGAAAAAGTCAAAGAGAGAATTATTGAATTTCTAGCAGTACAAAAAAGAATGGAAAAAATAAAAGGTCCAATTCTTTGTTTAGTTGGCCCTCCGGGTGTAGGAAAAACTTCATTAGGTAAGTCAATTGCAAAAGCAACGAATAGAGAATTTGTGAGAATGTCAGTTGGTGGAATGAGAGATGAAGCAGAAATAAGAGGTCACAGAAGAACTTATATTGGTTCATTGCCTGGTAAAATCATTCAAATGATGAAAAAAGCAGGAACAAAAAATCCACTTATTTTGTTAGATGAAATTGATAAAGTTGGAAATGATTATAGAGGTGATCCTTCATCAGCATTATTGGAAGCTTTAGATCCGGAGCAAAATACTACATTTAATGATCACTATCTTGAAGTTGATTATGATTTATCTGATGTAATGTTTGTAACTACAGCTAATACGCTTAATATTTTACCTCCGTTATTAGATAGAATGGAAGTAATTAGATTAGCAGGCTATACTGAAGATGAAAAAATCAACATCGCTAACAAGTATCTTCTTCCAAAACAGATTAAAGATAATGGTGTAAAAGAAAAAGAGATGAATTTGAGCGATGATATTATTAAAGAAGTTATAAGAAGTTACACTAGAGAGTCTGGTGTAAGAAATCTTGAGAGAGAAATTTCCAAGATCGCAAGAAAAGTAGTTAAAAAAGTTGTATCAGGAGAGAAAAAAGAAATAGATATTGATACGAAGAATTTGCCTGACTTTTTAGGGGTACCTAAATTTAAATCTAGTGAATTAGAAACTGAAAATAGAGTAGGTGTAGTTACAGGTTTAGCATGGACAGAATATGGTGGAGAAATTTTAAAAATCGAGACAGTGACAATGCCTGGTAAAGGTAGAATGCAAATAACTGGTAAACTTGGTGATGTTATGCAAGAGTCTGTTAAAGCAGCTAAATCTTTTGTGAGATCAAAATGCTTAGAGTATGGAATTATTCCTCCGTTATTTGAAAAAAAAGACTTTCATATTCATGTTCCTGAAGGGGCAACTCCAAAAGATGGTCCATCAGCAGGAATAGGAATGGTTACATCGATAGTTTCTTCTATAACCAATATTCCTGTTAAAAAAGATATTGCTATGACTGGTGAAGTCACTTTAACAGGTCAGGTATTACAAATCGGTGGTTTAAAAGAAAAATTACTAGCAGCTCATAGAGCGGGGATCAAAGAAGTCTTGATACCAAAGGAAAACGAAAAAGATCTTGTAGATATACCAAAAAAAATTATAGAAGCTATTAAAATTACCCCAGTCGAATATGCGGATGAAGTTCTTAAAATTGCTTTAACTAAAGATCTTAAAAAAACAGAGTGGGTTGAAGTCGATTTATCTAAAAAAGACGATAAATCACAAGCTAGCATTCAATAATCACTGATTCCTTCTAATTTTTCTTTAATTATTTTTCCTGATTAAGGTAATTTATTCACTAGATCTACATTCATATTTTAGGTAACCTATTTAAAAAATAATAACTAACAAGGGAAAAAATATGAATAAACTTAGTAAAATAATTATTGTTTTATTCTCATCTTTATTTTTAAGTTTTGCTGCAAACTCTGTTGAAGTAAAATTCGGACACGTTGGGAAACCAGGCTCCTTATTTTCTGCTTCTGTAGATGAATTTGCTAAACTTGCAAACAAAAGATTAGGGAACAAAGGTAAAGTAACTGTTTTTGGTTCTTCGCAACTTGGAAAAGACAAGCAAGGTATGCAAAAACTAAAATTAGGTACAGTTAATATGTGGCTACCTTCATCGGTAATGGCTTCTATTCATGATGAATTTGGTGTTTTCGATATGCCTTTTATTATTAAAGACAGAAAACACATGGCTAAAGTTGAAAAAAATGTTTTACCAGGGATGTTTAAAAATCTTGAAGATAAAACAGGTTACAAAGTTATTGCTGTATGGGAAAATGGTTTTAGACATATAACAAATAATACTAGACCAATTAACACTCCAGGTGATTTAAAAGGAATTAAATTAAGAACACCTAAATCAAAATGGAGAGTTAAAATGTTCCAATCATATGGTGCAAACCCAACTCCAATGTCGTTTTCTGAAGTTTTTACTGCTTTGAAAACGGGCACAATGGATGGACAAGAAAATCCATATGCTCAGATAGCTAGTGCTAAATTTCAAGAAGTTCAAAAATATTTATCAATCACAGGTCACGTTTATACTCCTGCTTATGTAACTGTTCATAAGGATCACTGGAATAAACTTCCTGCAGACGTTCAAGATATTTTAGAAAAAGCTGCAAAAGATACACAAAAATTTGTGTATAAAGAAGCTGCTAAACTTGAAAAATCTTTATTAAAAGTAATTAAAGATGCTGGTGTCCAAGTAAATGAAGCGGACAAAGGTGCTTTTATTGCAGCTAGTAAAGGAATCTACGATCAGTTTGGATCAGAAGTTCCAACCGGCGGTGCTTTAGTTAAAAAAGTATCATCTTTAGCAAAGTAATATAATTTAATTAATTTTATCAGGCCCTCATTCGAAGGGCCTGACAGCTTAATAAATTTAATTATTTATAACATAATGACAAAAAAAATTTTTTTTTCTTTAATATTTTTTTTAATATTGACTTTTATAACTTTATTTTCACTAGAATTTGTATCCAGGCTTTATTTGTATTTTGTAAAAAATAATTATTGTGCAAAAACTTTAAATTTTGAAAAATATGAGTCTAAAGCTGATGAGCTTTTGGGCTACATTCCAAAAAAAGGATCAAAGATGGGCTGTAATGGTGAAAAATATACTATTAATAATGAAGGTTTTAGAACTTACGAAGGCTTTAATTTTACAGAGTCAAATCATTTGATTATAGGCGACTCCTTTGGTTTTGGTGATGAATTAGATGATAGCGAGGCATTAAGTTATTTATTGTACAAAGACTATGATATTAAAAATATTAATGCTGCTGTTTATGGTTATGGAATAGATCAAATGACATTAAGAGCTTTAGAAATTATTAAAAATAAAAAAGTAGATAAGATAATAATGATAACTTCACCAGGTGGAGCAAAAAGAGTAAATAAGTCAGTAAGAAATAAAGTTAAGAAACCTTTTTTCTTATATGATGGTAAACAACTGGTATTAAACAAACCTGGTTATCAAAAGATAGGTAATTCTGTAAGGAACAGCCTAATTAATAAAAGTTTTTTTATTAGATTTTCATTAATCAAATTGGGTATGAGTAAATATCTAGAGAATGATGAAATGGTTCAAGATAATTTACCTTATCATGTAAAATCTTGTAAAATTTTGGAAAACTTTCAAGAAAAATTAAATAATAAAAATATAAAATTTGATGTTGTACTTTACAGAGATGCTGGTGAAATAATTCGTCAAAAGCAAGAACAAAAAAAACAAACTGACAATTTTCTACAATGTCTTGATAAAATAAAGGTAAAATACCTTGATACATACGACATATTAAGATCAAATAAAGATAAAAAATTATTCATTAAACATGATTATGGTCACCCAACAATTGTCTCAAATCTGATTGTCTCAAAATATTTTGCAGAGTATATTAAAAAAACCGGTAAATTATGAGATTAAATAATTTTATAAATTCATACGAAAAAATTTTAAAACTCATACTGTTTATAATGATGGTGGCATTAGCAGTAACGGTTTTACTTGGAGTTACTTTTCGTTTTGCGGGAAGTGCTTTAGTTTGGTACGATGAAGTCGCAGCAGTTCAACTTGCTTGGATTACATATTATGGTTCAGCATATGCTGCATTAAAAGGTGCACATATAAGTGTACCAAGTATTTTTAAAGCTTTTCCACTAGCTCTCAGAAAGATCTTTTTTGTAATTTCCAAAATTGTTGTTTATGGTTTCTTAATATTATTAGCTTATTACGGATATTTAGTTTTAACTTTAATAACAGGTGAGACATTAGTCACATTGGAATGGGTTCCTCAAACATTTGTTCAATCAGTTATACCAATTGCATCATGTTTATTTATTCTATCTGAAACCTTAAGAATTCCAGAGGATTATAGAAATTTAGTTCTTCAAAATACAGGTGAGGAGCAAACAGGGGATATTTAATGATAATTCTTACAATGTTTATGGTCCTATTGCTTTTGCTTTCCATAAATGTGCCTATCGCGATTGGGCTTGCAGTAACAACTATTATTGCAATGGTAATGAAGACAGGCACAAGTTTTCTAATTGATACTGCAATTGTAATGTTTGATGGTTCAATGAAGTTTCCACTAATTGCAATTCCATTATTTATTTTAGCAGGATCTATTATGAACAGCGCCGGAATTTCTAGAAGACTGATTGCTTTTGCTTCTGCTCTTGTTGGATTTATTAAAGGTGGTTTGAGCATGATCAATATTGCAACTTCTATGTTTTTTGCTGAAATTTCTGGATCAGCTGTAGCAGATGTTGCCGCATTAGGTTCTATTCTAATTCCAGCAATGAAGAAAAAAGGATATCCAGGAGCTTTTGCTGCTGCTGTCACCTCATCCTCAGCATCTTTAGCAATTATTATTCCACCATCAATACCTATGATTGTTTATGCAGTTATGTCACAAAGTTCAGTTGTTCAATTATTTGTAGCTGGAATTGTACCAGGAGTAATTGGTGGATTCTTTTTAATGTTAGCCGCCTATATAACAGCGAGAAGAAAAAACTTTCCTGTGGAAGAAACATTTAATATCCCAAATGTTAAGAAAACTGCAAAAGATGCAGCACTAGCCTTTTTATTACCAGTAATAATTCTAGGAGGTATTTTTGGTGGAGTTGTAACCGCAACCGAAGGTGCTGGACTTGCAGTTGTAGCATCATTAATTATTGGTTTTATATATAAAGAAATAGATTTTAAAAGATTATACGAGTCTGCTTGTGAAGGTGCGATACAAACAGCTTCAGTGATGTTATTAGTGGCAGCTTCAGTTTTATTAGGTGAATTTTTAACGATTGAGCAAATTCCTCAGAAAGTCGCTGGTTCAATTATTGATTTTACAAATAACAAATATGCAGTTTTGGGAATATTGAATGTATTTTTATTGATAATAGGTTTCTTTTTGCACTCTGTAGCGGCAATCATTTTAACTGTGCCAATTGTTATGCCATTAGTTAATGCTGTGGGTATTGATCCAGTTCACTTCGGAATAATTGTAACTTTGAATTTAGCAATCGGACAACAAACACCCCCAGTAGCAAGTGTATTAGTCACAGCCTGCTCTGTTGCCAAAGCGGATATTTGGGATGTTACAAGATCTAATATATCTTTTATATGCGTTCTATTAATATTATTACTTTTAGTGACATATGTCCCAGCTATACCAATGACATTAGTTGAATATTTTTATAGGAGTTAGATGAGTAATTTAATCAAACTAAATAAAGTTAGCGATCATTTATCAGAGGTTATTATTAACAGACCTGAAAAGCTAAATGCTATGACTAAACCCATGTGGATTGAATTGGGTAAAATATTTAAAAAGATATCAAAAGAAAAAAATTTGAGGTGTATTATAATTCGAGGTGAAGGCGGAAAATCATTTTCACCTGGAAACGATATAGGTGAATTTAAAAAGGAAAGATCCTCATCAAAACTAGCTAAATCTTATGGAAAGTTTTTACATGGAACTTTAGGTGCAATTTTTAATTGTCCAATACCTACTATAGCAATGATTGAAGGAATTTGTGTAGGTGGTGGTTTAGAAATTGCTGCATGCTGTGATATTAGAATTTGTGGGAAAAGTTCTAGGTTTGGAATTCCAATTAAAAGACTTGGTTTAACTATGGCTGCAAAAGAATTAGAAGTACTTTTAAATGCAACTACTTATTCAACAGCTATGGAAATTTTGTTCGAGGGGAGGGTTTTTAGTGCTGAGGAAGCATTAGAAAAAAGATTAATTAATAGAGTTGTAAATGATGAGGATGTTAAAAAAGAAGCATATAAATCAGCTGAACTTATATGTGAGGGAGCACCCAAAGTTAGTAGATGGCACAAGCAATTCGCGAGAAATATTTTAAAAGAAGGTAAAGTAACTGAAAAAATAAATAATTTAGGTTACAAATGTTATGATACTAAAGATTTCAAAATTGGTTATCAGTCTTTCCTAAACAAAACTAAGCCAAAATTTAAAAATAAATAAATACTAAATGGCATCATCATTAAAAGGCGTTCGGGTTTTAGAAATGGCCCAAATTATGGCTGGCCCAACATGTGGTCTTTTATTAGCTGATCTTGGTGCGGAGGTTATAAAAATTGAGAAGACACCAGGAGGAGATGACACAAGAAATTTTCTTCCACCTGATGTAAATGGTGTATCAGCTGCTTATCTGATGATGAACAGAAACAAAAAAGGTATTGCCTTAAATTTAAAAGATAAGGAAGGTATTGAAATTTTTAAGACTATGGTCAAAAATTCTGATGTAGTTTTAGAAAATTTTAGAAAAGGAACATTGGAAAAATTAGGTATTGGTTATGATGTAATATCTAAAATTAATCCTAAAATTATTTTATGCGAAATTTCTGGTTATGGTAGAACAGGACCTTATGCAAATAAAGGTGGATTTGATTTAGTTGCCCAAGGAATGAGTGGCTTAATGAGTATAACAGGGGAGGACAAAAATAAACCACCGATGAAAGTCGGTGCACCTCTCACAGATATTACTGCTGGATTGCTTGCAGCAAGTGGTATTTTAGCAGCTTTAATTCATAGAGATAAAACAGGTGAAGGTCAAAAAGTAGATACATCTTTATATGAGGCAGGAATTGTACACACTTATTGGCAATCAGCTATTGCTGGTGCAACTGGTATATCTCCTGGTCCACTTGGATCTGCTCATCCTCTAACTGCTCCTTATCAGGCTTTTAAAACAAAGGATAAATGGATAACTGTGGGTGCCTCAAATCAAAATACATGGTTAATGTTATTAAAAGCAATTAATCGTGAAGATTTAAATAATAATGAGAAGTTTTCATCTAATGTAAGTAGAAAAAAGAATTTAAACGAGCTTGTAGAAATATTAAATGATGAGTTGATAAAAAAAACATCCAAGGAATGGTTAAAAATTTTTGATGAAAATGGTTTACCTTGTGGACCTATTAATTCAATAACAGATATGTTTAAAGACCCACAAACCATCGAAAGAGAGATGATTATTGAGGTAAATAATAAAAAGGCTGGCATGAGTAAAGCTATTGGAATGCCAATTAAATTTTCAAAAAGCAAAACTGAAAAATCTAAAGGTGCTCCAGATCTAGGTGAGCATACAAGAGCAATAATGAAAAATTTTGGTTATAAAGATGAACAGATAGATGAACTTTATAATAGGAAAATAATACTTTAGTTTACTGTTTCAAAAATCTTAAATAATAATTCTGAAACATGTTTACCTTTTTTATCTGATAAATCAGAAATTTGATGTCTACAACTAGTACCATTTGCAACTATAAAATCATTTTCATTACTACCATTAATCGCAGGTATTAAAGAAAGATTAGCCATTTTTTTTGAAGTTTCATAAGTTTTACTATCATAACCAAACGACCCTGCCATTCCACAACAGCTCGAGTCAATCATTTCATTGTTAATATTTAATTCAGATAAAAGATTTTTAAGTCCTTTCATTCTATCTTGAGATTTTTGATGACAATGTCCATGGATTAAAACATTCTGACTAAATATATTTGGTTTTACATTTTTATTTTTTTTAATTTGTTCTAAAATAAATTCTTCAAGTAGATAGAATTTATTATTTATTTTATCCCTATTCTCTACACCTTTCAGTGATTGATACTCGTCGCTAAAAGTCAACAAACATGATGGTTCGATTCCCACAATCGGTAAATCGAAATAATTATTTCTAATTATATAATTATTAAACCTATTTAGTTCCTCAGCAGCCTTATCTAATTGACCATAAGAAATATACGTTCTGCCACAACAAAGAGGTCTTTTTAATTTATCATCGCCAAAACTTGGAATTATCGCTTGATAACCAAATTTATTTAACACTTTAATTGTGTAGACTAAATTTTCATTTTCAAAATTAATATTGAATGTATCAGCGAACAAAATAACTTTATTTTCTGAAATTTCTTGATTTTGATAAATATCTTTTAAAGCTTTTTGATTTTGAACCTCAGGTAAACTTCTTTCAGTTGCAAAACCAAATTTTCTAATAATATTAGATACAAGTGGATAATTCTTAATCTTATTGATTATTGGATTCACAATTTTATATAACCAAATTAGTTTTGGCATATCTGAGATAATTCTATCTTTTATTCTCATGCTAAATTTTTTGTAATAATGTGATAAAAATTCACTTTTCATTTTAGCCATATCAACAGACATTGGACATTCTCTTTGACAAGCTTTACAACTTACACAGAGCTCCATTGTTTCATACATCTCTTTTGATGCAAAAGATCCCTCAGGCAACTGATTAGACAGTGCTAGTCTAAGAGTATTTGCTCTTCCTCTAACTAAATCTTTTTCCTCTTTTGTAACTCTATATGAGGGACACATTACACCTGAGTCTAATTTTCTACATGCACCATTATTATTACACATTTCAATAGCATCAGAAAATTGACCCCAATTGGACCAATCATAATGTGTGCTTATATTTTCTGTTTGATAATCTGATTTGTACCTCATCAATGATCTATCATTTGATTTAAAAGGCCTAACAATTTTGCCCGGATTTAATAAATTTTTATTATCAAAAGTATCTTTAATTTCTTCAAATGCATTAGTAATATTTTTTCCAAACATCATTTCGTGGAATTCTGATCTAACTATCCCATCCCCATGTTCACCAGAATGAGAACCTTTGTAATCTTTTACCATTTCAAAAGCCTCTTCAGAAATAGATCTCATATTTTTAATGTCCTGATCAGACTTCATGTTTAAAACTGGTCTTACGTGAAGTGTTCCTACCGATGCATGAGCATAAAACATTCCACTAGTATTATATTTTTTGAATATTTCATTTAATCTTGATGTGTATTCTGCTAAGTGATCTAATGATACCGCGCAATCCTCAATAAATGCTACTGGCTTTTTATCACCCTTCATTGACATTAAGATATTCAATCCAGCTTTTCTAATTTCAAAAACTTCTTTTTGTTCAGATAAGTCAGTGAAATAAGAAAATTGATTTTTCTTATTTTGATTTAAAACTAAATATTCAAGATCATTTATTTTTTTTTCATATACACTTTGATCTGTATCTATAAATTCAACCATTAAAACTGCTTCTGGATTACCTTTGATATATTTTTTAATACCACCTGCGTACATTGGTATTTCTTTTGCTAAATTTAATAAATTTTGATCCATTAATTCAACACAAGTAGGTTTTAATTTTACGATTTCTTTCGTTAATTCCATTGCTTGGTGGAAATTATCAAAATAACAAACACCTAAAACTTTGTTTTTAGGGATTTCAGACAATTTTAATTTAATTTTATTAAAAAGTGACAATGTTCCCTCTGAACCAACTAAAAGATGAGATGAATTAAATCCCTTTGGATTAATTAAGTCGATATTGTATCCACCAACTCTTCTTTGAGTAGTTGGCCAATTATCATCAATGTCTTTACTTACTTTTTGTCTTAAATGTAAAAACTTATCAATAATTTTATAAAAGCGATCTTGGTTATTAGTTGTTGTAAGATAATTTTTATTAATTTCATTAAATGTATGTAAAGAGCCATCATCTAAAATAGCCTCAATTGCTAATACATTATGAACCATGTTTCCATAATACAAAGATCTTGATCCACATGAATTATTTGCTGACATACCTCCAATAGTTGCTCTACTACTTGTAGATACATCTACAGGAAACCATAGACCATAAGGTTTTAAATATGAATTTAAATGATCCAATACAACACCGGGTTGGACCCATACATATTTTTCTTCAACGTTAACTTCTAAAATTTTATTTTGGTGTTTTGAGTAATCCAGGACTATACTTTCTCCTACAGTTTGACCACATTGTGAACTACCACCACCTCTAGCCAATAAAGGAATAGAGTTTTTTTGAGAATAGTCCATTATATTCAAAACATCATTTGTATCTTTTGGAAGAACCACTCCAAGAGGTTTAATTTGGTAAACCGATGCATCAGTGCTGTATCTTCCTCGTGAAAATTCATCAAACAAAGTTTTACCCTCAACTTTGTTACTTATTTCTTTACCAATTTTTTGTAATTGTTCTTGATTAAACCGCATAAATTAAAATTAAAGATTTATTTGTTTTTGTAAACTAATTTACCGAACTTTTTTAACGCGGTTTCAGAAATTTCTAATCCTAATCCAGGATTTTCATTTAAATATATCCATCCATTACTCATTTTATGTGGATTATTAAACAATTCTGCTTGAAGTGGATCTCTTTCATCATCGAATGACTCAACAATTCTCCCGGATGGTGATGATGCAACTAAAGGAGCGTGAATATAACAATCATGATGTGGGGCAATATCTAAATGATTTAACTCACATAAAGCAGATAGTTTTTTACCGTTAGTGAAACCTCCAAACATAGTACAATCAAATTGTAAAATTTGGATTGCATTTTCTTCTACCATAGATCTACATCCATAAATTGTAATTTCACTTTCTCCACCAGATAAGGGGATCTTTGTTTGTTGTGATAAAAGTTTTAAATTTCTTCTATCATCTTCCCATCTTACTGGCTCTTCTATCCAAGTTGGATTAAATCTCTCAAATTCCTTTACTCCCTCAATAGCTGTCTTTAGATCCCATGCTCTATTAACATCAATCATTAAGTCTTTATCATTACCAATTTCGTGCCGAATTATTTCTAATCTTTTTGCGTCTTCTTTAATACTTAATCCACCCACTTTAACTTTAAAGCTTTGATGACCAATTTTAATTAATTTTTGTAATTCTTCTCTAAGCTCTATTTCGTCTTTACCATCTCTATAATAAGCACAAGTTACATAAACAGGAATTTTATTTCTATAACCACCAAAAAGTTTATATAATGGCATATTAGATGCCTTTCCTATTAAATCCCAACAAGCAATATCTAAAGCTGCAGAAATTCTGATTAAAGCTTCTTTACTCCATCCTTTTTCATTGCTAGTACGAGTATCGGTTAAGTTAAATATTTTTTCATACAACCTTTCTGGACAAAACGGATCTTCACCAATTATTAAATCCTGCAACCCATTAGAGAAAGGTTTGATTATGGGTTTTATATCTGTGTAACTTGTTGCCAAACCAAAGCCTGAGTTACCATTTTTATTTTTGATTTTTATTAATAATTCGTTGGCAGTTGGTACTATAAAATGACTTACCCAATGAGGTTTAACTTCTACAGGATTATTTAAAATATAAACTTCTAAGCTATCAATTAAATTACTACTTTTTGTCATACATAATAAGTTTGATTATATAATTTCTTTAGCATATACAGCAGAATGGCAATTTCAAATAATATAAGACCGGGCCGACACTTTCTTCAAATACCAGGACCTACAAACGTTCCTGATAGAGTTTTAAGAGCTATGGACTATCCAACAATAGATCATAGAGGACCCGATTTTGCAGAATTAGGCTTAAGAGTTTTAGATAGGATTAAATTAATTTTTAAAACTTCTGAGCCTGTTATTATATTCCCAGCCTCTGGCACGGGTGCATGGGAAGCAGCTATAGTAAATACACTCAGTGCAGGGGATAAAATTTTAATGTTCGAAACTGGACACTTCTCAACTCTTTGGTTGGATATAGCCCAAAAATTTAAAATTGAAGTAGATTTTGTCAAAGGTGATTGGAGAACAGGAGTAGACCCAAATATAGTGGAAAAAAAATTAAAAGAAGATAAAGAAAATAAAATTAAAGCAGTGTGTGCTGTCCATAATGAAACTTCTACTGGTGTAACAAGTAGAATTGGAGAAATAAGAAAAGCAATGGATAATGCAGAACATCCAGCATTATTATTTGTTGATACTATATCTTCACTTGGATCAATTGATTATAGACACCAAGAATGGAATGTAGATGTAACAGTCGGTGGATCACAAAAAGGTTTATTATTGCCACCTGGATTATCTTTCAATGCAATCAGTTCTAAAGCACTAGAGGCTTATAAAACCTCTGAATTACCAAAATCTTATTGGGATTGGGGACCAATGATAGAGAATAATAAAAAAGGTTATTTCCCTTATACACCAGCCACTAACTTATTTTATGGACTAGATGAGGCAATTAACATGCTTACTGAAGAAGGATTAGATAATGTTTTTAAAAGGCATAAAAGATTTGCTGAAGCAACTAGAATTGCAGTTAATTCTTGGGGGCTAGAAATACTTTGTAAGAATCCTAGTGAGTATTCAGACTCATTAACAGCAGTCATAGTTCCAGAGGGTCATGACGCAGATTTATTAAGAAAGACAATTTTAGATCATTACAATATGTCACTTGGAACCGGCTTAGCAAAAGTTGCTGGTAAAATTTTTAGAATTGGACACTTGGGTGATTTTAACGAATTAATGCTTGCAGGTACTTTAGCAGGTGTTGAAATGGGTTTGATGAAATCAAAGATACCGTATAAAAAAGGTGGATTGCTTAAAGCTCTAGAGTATCTTTGTTAAATATAAAAAATTAATTATAAAAAAATAATTTTTTACACGTTTTTTAGTAGTAATAGAACTTGACGTAATTATCCCAAAAGATATAAATCACATTGTTTTGGTGAAGGGCGGTTAGCTCAGTTGGTAGAGCATCTCGTTTACACCGAGGGGGTCAAAGGTTCGAGTCCTTTACTGCCCACCAAAATGAATCACTAGTGGGGGTGTAGCTCAGTTGGTTAGAGCGATCGCCTGTCACGCGATAGGTCGAGGGTTCGAGTCCCTTCACTCCCGCCATTTAGTGATAATAATTATCAATTTCAAACTTTCATTAATGAATTAGCCATGAAATACGTGACTAATTTGCACTGTTAATAAGCACAAAAATATCTATAAAAAACATCAATTTAACTGAGATATAAAACTTTTAATATTAAAATAAAACAATTATACTATGAATCTTATCAAAATTTTCTTATTCGAAGATTAATAATATTAACACTATGACTGCAGATTTTTTAAAGGATTATTTACCTATTATACTATTTTTGATAATTGCATTTGGATTAAGCTGTGCATTTATTGTTGTAAATTTTATCTTATCTCCTAAAAACCCAGATCCAGAAAAGTTATCAGCTTATGAATGTGGCTTTGAGCCATTTCAAGATTCAAGAATGGAATTTGATGTTCGTTTTTATCTTGTTGCAATACTTTTTATAATTTTTGATCTTGAAATTGCGTTTTTATTTCCGTGGGCAATCTCTCTAGGAAATATTGGAATTTTAGGTTTTATGTCAATGATGATTTTCTTATTTATACTTACTATTGGTTTTATTTATGAATGGAAAAAAGGTGCATTGGACTGGGAATAAAAATTTTGATGAATAACAAAATAGATCAAGTACCTGAAGAATTTAAACAACTTGCTGATGATTTCAGTAAAAACGGTTTTATCACTACTTCCTTGGAAAATTTAGTTAATTGGTCAAGATCTGGCTCATTACATTGGATGACTTTTGGTCTAGCATGCTGTGCAGTTGAAATGATGCAAACAGCCATGCCTAGATACGATGTTGAAAGATTTGGTGCAGCACCCAGAGGATCCCCAAGACAGTCAGATGTCATGATTGTTGCGGGCACTTTAACAAATAAAATGGCTCCAGCTCTTAGAAAAGTTTATGATCAAATGCCAGAACCAAGATATGTTATATCAATGGGAAGTTGTGCTAATGGTGGTGGTTATTATCATTATTCTTACTCTGTAGTTAGAGGGTGTGATCGTATAGTGCCAGTAGATATTTATGTTCCAGGATGCCCCCCTTCAGCAGAAGCATTGTTATATGGGATAATGCAATTACAAAAAAAAATAAGAAACAAAGGTTCATTTACCAGATAAGATGAAAAATTTAATTGATTTAGAAAAAAAAATAAATTCTGAGTTAGGAACTAAAATAAATAGTTCCAAAATTCTACACAACCAAATTTATTTAGAAATTGATAAAGAAGATTTGATTGATGTTACTCTTTTTATCAAAACAGATAAAGATACAAAATTTAGACAGCTTATTGATATCACAGTTGTTGATTATCCAGAAAAATCTGAAAGATTTAAGATTGTATATTTATTTTTAAGTCATGAGTTTAACCAAAGAATGATTTTAAGTTATAATATAAGCGAAAATGAAGTCATTTCATCTTTGACTTCGATTTTTCCATCAGCCAATTGGATGGAAAGAGAAGTTTTTGATATGTATGGAGTAAATTTTAAAGATCATCCAGATTTAAGAAGAATACTTACAGATTATGGTTTTGAAGGGCATCCTTTAAGAAAAGATTTCCCTTTAACTGGTCATACTGAGGTTAGATATAATGAGGATCAAAAAAAAGTAATTAGTGAACCTGTTAAATTAGAGCAAAATTATAGAAATTTTGACTATGAAAGCCCTTGGGAAGGCACAAAATATATTAAGGATCAAACTAATATCAATGACAAAAAAAATTAAAAATTTAAATTTAAACTTTGGCCCACAACATCCAGCCGCACATGGTGTGCTTAGATTAATATTGGAGTTAGATGGTGAAGTTGTAGAAAAAGCTGACCCTCATATTGGGTTATTGCATCGTGGTACAGAAAAATTAATAGAGAACAAAACGTATATGCAAGCTGTCCCATATTTTGATAGACTTGACTATGTAGCTCCTATGAATCAAGAGCATGCTTTTGCATTAGCAATTGAAAAAATTTTAAATATCGATGTTCCAATAAGAGCTCAATTTATAAGAGTCATGTTTTGTGAAATTGGAAGAATTTTAAGTCATATTTTAAACGTTACAACTCAAGCATTAGATGTGGGAGCCTTAACTCCTTCTTTATGGGGGTTTGAAGAGCGTGAAACATTAATGACTTTCTATGAAAGAGCTTCTGGTTCAAGATTACATGCTAATTATTTTAGAGCTGGTGGTGTTCATCAAGATTTACCTGCGGGATTAGAAAATGATATTGCGAAATTTTGTGAAACATTTCCAAAAATTATTAATGATTTAGAAAATTTATTAACAGATAACAGAATTTTTAAGCAAAGAAATGTAGATATTGGATTAGTTACAAAAGAAGATGCACTTGATTATTCATTTAGTGGAGTCATGATAAGAGGATCTGGTATCCCCTGGGATCTTCGAAAATCTCAACCTTATGATTGCTACGATAAATTAGAATTTAAAATTCCTGTTGGAAAAAATGGAGATTGTTATGATCGATATCTATGTAGAATAGAGGAAATGAAGGAGAGCGTTTCAATTATTAAACAATGTTTAGCAAATATGGAGAAAGGGCCAATTAAAACTTTTGATGGAAAAATATCTCCTCCTTCAAAAAAAGAGATTAAACAATCAATGGAAGCTTTAATACATCATTTTAAATTATTTACTGAGGGATATAGAGTTCCTAAAGATGAAATTTATACAGCTGTTGAAGCACCAAAAGGGGAATTTGGTGTTTATCTAATTTCTGATGGATCGAGTAAACCATATAAATGTAAAATTAGAGCTCCAGGATTTTCGCATTTACAGTCTATGGATTATTTAATTAAAGGACATATGCTAGCTGATGTTCCAGCAGTGCTTGGTTCTTTAGATATAGTATTTGGAGAGGTTGATAGATGAGTTTAAAGAGACCAGCAAAAGATCAGCCAGATAATTTTGAATTTAACTCTTCATCTCTAAAAGCTGCGGAAGAAATGATTTCTAAGTATCCAGAGGGAAAACAGCAAAGCGCAGTAATGGCATTACTATACATAGCTCAAAGACAAAATAATAATTGGATACCACTAGCAGCAATGAAATACATCGCAAAATTTTTAGATATGCCCTATATAAAAGTCTATGAGGTAGCTACCTTTTATTCTATGTATAATCTCTCTCCAGTGGGAAAGTATTTTATTCAAGTTTGTACAACAACTCCATGCATGATAAGAGGTGCAAATAAATTAGTTGAAGCTTGTAAGGAAAAAATTTCAGAAAATGAGTCAGAGTTATCAATTGATAAGGATTGTTCTTGGATGGAAGTTGAGTGTTTAGGAGCTTGTGTAAACGCTCCAATGATGCAAATAAATGATGATTATTTTGAAGATTTAGATAAAGAAAAAACTCTCAAAATACTTGATCAAATTTTAAAAGGTGAAACTCTGACACCAGGCTCTTACAGAGGAAGAATAAATAATGAACCTGAAAATAATAGAAAAACATTAGTGGATATAAAAAATGCTTAAAGATCAAGATAGAATTTTTAAAAATTTATATAATGATTTGGGAACTGATATAACATCAGTTCAAAAAAGAGGTGACTGGGTAAATACTAAAGATCTTATTGTTAAGGGAAGAGAGTGGATAATTAATGAGATAAAGGACTCACAACTTAGAGGTAGAGGTGGCGCTGGATTTCCAACAGGATTAAAATGGTCTTTTGCGCCAAAAGAACTTGGGTCAAGACCACATTACTTAGTTATTAATGCAGACGAGTCTGAACCTGGTACTTGTAAAGACAGAGATATATTAAGATTTGAACCTCACAAACTAATTGAGGGTTGTTTAATTGCTTCATATGCAGTTCAAGCACATGTTTGTTATATTTATATTAGAGGTGAATATTTTATTGAGGGACAAAAGCTTCAAGCTGCAATTGATGAGGCTTATGAAAAAAAATTAATTGGAAAAAACGCTGCAGCAACTGGATGGGATTTAGATATTTATATTCATTATGGTGCGGGCGCATATATTTGTGGTGAAGAGACTGCTTTACTTGAGAGTATTGAAGGAAATAAGGGTCAACCAAGATTGAAACCTCCTTTTCCAGCCTTAATAGGTTTATACGGATGCCCTACAATAATAAATAATGTAGAAACAATAGCAGTGGTTTCAACTATTCTTCGAAGAGGAGGAAAATGGTTTGCATCCCTTGGTAGAGAAAAAAATACGGGCACTAAAATTTTTTGTATATCTGGAAATGTAAACAATCCATGCAATGTTGAGGAAGAGATGAATATACCTTTAAAAGAGCTAATAGAAGTTCATGCTGGAGGTGTAGTAGGTGGTTGGGAAAATTTGCAAGCTGTAATCCCCGGCGGATCCTCAATGCCGTTAATACCTAAAGAAAAATGTGAATCATTAACTATGGACTTCGATTCTTTGGTGGCTGAAAAAAGTGGTTTAGGAACTGCAGGTGTAGTTGTTATTAATAAAGATCAGGACATAATTAAATGTATGGCGAGGATAGCAAGATTTTATAAACATGAGAGTTGCGGTCAGTGTACGCCATGTAGAGAGGGATCTGGCTGGATGTGGAGAATGCTCGAAAGAATGGCTAGAGGAGAAGCATCTAAAGAAGAAGTAGACATGCTTGGTGATGTTACTAAACAGATAGAGGGTCACACAATTTGTGCTTTTGGCGAAGGATCCTCTTGGCCAGTGCAAGGTTTATTAAGACATTTTAAAGATGAAATTAAAAAAAGAAATAAATTTGATCCAATTGTTAAAGAAAATAAAAATATTCCATATTTAGTGGATCAACACTTGTTAGATAAAAATGCTTAAATTAAAAATAAACGATATAGAAGTTGAGGTTGAAGAAGGCTTGACTGTTTTACAAGCCTGTGAAAAAGCTGGTGTAGAAATTCCAAGGTTTTGTTATCACGAAAAACTATCAATAGCTGGAAATTGTAGAATGTGCTTAGTTGAAATGGAAAAATCCCCAAAACCTATAGCTTCTTGTGCTATGCCAGCTGCTGAAGGCATGGTTATAAAAACTAATACTCCAAAAATAGAGAAATCAAGAAAAGGAGTTATGGAGTTTTTATTAGCTAATCATCCTTTAGATTGCCCTGTTTGTGATCAAGGTGGTGAATGCGATCTACAAGATCAGTCAATGTACTATGGTATCGATAAATCTAGATTTAAAGAAAATAAAAGAACTGTAACCGACAAAAATATGGGACCATTAATTAAAACACAAATGACAAGATGTATTCACTGTACAAGATGTATAAGATTTGCAACAGAGATAGCAGGAGTTCCAGAACTTGGTGCAATTGGAAGAGGAGAGGACATGCAAATAACAACTTATTTAGAAAAATCAGTTCAGTCAGAATTATCCGGGAATGTAATCGACCTTTGTCCAGTAGGTGCTCTCACATCTAAACCGTATGTTTTTGAAGCGAGACCTTGGGAACTAAAAAAAACTGAAACAATTGACGTAATGGATGCTGTTGGATCTAATATAAGAGTTGATACATATGATTGGGAAGTTAAAAGAGTTTTGCCAGTCATTAATGAGGATATAAATGAGGAATGGATATCTGACAAAACTAGGTACGCGTGTGATGGTTTATTAAATCAAAGACTTGATACACCCTATATAAAATATAATAATAAATTTGAAAAAGCTTCATGGGATGAAGTTTACAAAATTATTAAATCAAAAATTGAAAATTCAGACAAAAATAAAATTTGTGGCTTTGTTGGTGACCTAACTAACATGGAAGCAAGTTATATATTTAAAGAATTTTTTGATAGAACAATTAATTCAAATAAATATGAGTCTAGATCATCCGATTATTTTGTAGATAACACTAGTAGAAAAAATTACTTATTTAATTCAAAAATAAATGGGATTGAGGATACAGATTTAATTTTGCTGATTGGTACAAATCCAAGATTTGAAGCTACTATGCTAAATGCCAGAATAAGAAAAGCTTATCTTAAAAATAAATTGAAAATAGTATCTTTAAATGATGTTGGTGATTTAACATATCCCTACCAAAGTCTCGACGGTAAAACTCAGACCATTAAAGATATTATAGAGAATAATCACGAAATGACTAAAAATATAATTGGGTCGAAAAAACCAATGATAATATTTGGTGAGTCCTTTTTAAAATCTAACTCAGCAGAGTATTTATTTAAATCTTTTAAAAAATTTCTATTAGATAAAGAAAAATTTAATGATGAATGGAACCCTCTAAATATAATTTCTACAGATGCTGCAACAGTTGGAAATTTAGATTTAGATATTATTGATCAAAATAATAAGGTTTTAAAAGATTTAAATGAAAATAAATTTGAATTAATTTTTCTTTTAGGACAAGATAATTTGAGGCTTAATAAAAAGAAAGAGTTTGTAATTTATATTGGAAGTCACGGAGATAGAGGTGCTGAATTAGCTGATATAATTTTACCAGGTGCCGCCTACACTGAACAATCTGGACATTATACAAATTTAGAGGGAAAAATTCAAAAAGCTTACAAAGCTTCCTATCCCCCAGGAGAGGCTAAAGAAGATTGGCAGATTATCAATGATCTTGCAGAATTTATGAATAATAGAAAGCTTTTTAATGATAAAGAAGAGTTAGAGAGCAGCATGTTTAACTACTTAAAACTTAAAAATGAAAAAGATGGTTCAATTTTAAATGGTGATATTAAATCTAATAATTTTCAAAGTGAAGATTTAAGAATTATTACAAAAGACTACTATTTTTCTAACGTTATAGCTAGATCATCAAAAACAATGTTTAATTGCAATAACTCAAAAATTGACGTTAGACGCACTGGCACTGAAGGATAAAAAAAATGGATACCTTCAATTTAATCTTTAATGAAGTTTACAAAATATTATTTCTTTTGATCCCAGTATTAGTCTCAGTAGCTATGATTGTTTGGCTAGATAGAAGAGTTTGGGCGTTTGTACAAAAAAGACAAGGTCCTAATGTTGTTGGTCCTTTCGGATTATTACAATCTTTAGCTGACGCATTAAAGTATATTTTTAAAGAAATAATAATTCCAGCAAGTTCAAATAAAATTATTTTTATTTTAGCTCCAATAATAACTATGACTTTAGCTCTAATTGCTTGGGCTGTAATTCCTTTTGGTGAGAATCAAGTTTTGGCAAATATTAATGTTGGAATACTTTATATATTTGCTGTTTCTTCACTTGGGGTTTATGGAATAATAATGGGAGGTTGGGCTTCGAATTCAAAATACCCTTTTCTGGGTGCAATAAGATCTGCCGCCCAAATGGTTTCTTATGAGGTATCTATTGGTATAATAATTATAAATGTTTTATTATGTGTGGGATCATTAAATTTGAGCGACATTGTAATGGCCCAACAAAATATGTGGTTTGTTATTCCACTTTTTCCGATGTTTGTGATTTTTTTTATATCTTCCTTGGCAGAGACGAATAGACCACCTTTTGATTTACCAGAAGCTGAAGCTGAATTAGTTGCTGGCTATCAAACAGAATATTCTGGAATGATGTATGCAATGTTCTGGTTGGGGGAATATGCAAATATTCTTTTAATGTGTGCTTTGGGGTCTATTTTATTTTTAGGTGGATGGCTTTCACCTATTGATTTGTATCCATTCAACTTAATTCCAGGAGTTTTTTGGTTAATTTTTAAAATATTGTTCTTATTTATTTTATTTGCTTTAGTTAAAGCTGTTGTGCCTAGATATCGATATGACCAACTTATGAGATTAGGGTGGAAAATATTTCTTCCATTATCTTTAACTTATGTCATTTTGACCGCAAGTTATTTATTTTATTTTAACCTTTTACCAACAATTTAAATGAAACTTACAAGATTTTTTAAAACAGTATTTATGGTCGACTTTGTAACTGGGTTATTTATTGGTCTAAAAGAAATTTTTAAATCAAAAAAAACTATAAATTATCCATTTGAAAAAGGAAAGATTAGTCCTAGATACAGGGGAGAACATGCACTAAGAAGATATCCTAATGGTGAAGAAAGATGCATAGCTTGTAAGTTATGTGAAGCTGTATGTCCAGCTCAGGCAATAACGATAGAGTCTACTGAAAGATCAGATGGTAGCAGAAAAACTACTCGTTATGATATTGATATGATGAAATGTATATACTGTGGTTTATGTGAAGAATCTTGTCCAGTTGATGCAATTGTGCAAGGACCAAATTTTGAATTCTCTACAGAAACACGGGAAGAACTTTATTATACTAAAGAAAAATTACTTGATAACGGAGATAGATGGGAAAATATTTTAGCGGCAAATATTAAATCAGATAATCCTTATAGGTGACTTTATGATATCACATGCAATATTTTTTTATATTTTTTCAATTATTGCAATCATCTCTGCGATTATGGTCACAGTTTCAAAAAATACGGTTCATTCAGTTTTTTTTTTAATTTTAGATTTTATCAGTATTTCCTGCCTTTTTATAATGATTGGTGCAGAATTCCTAGGAATGATAATGCTTATTGTTTATGTGGGAGCAGTAGCTGTTCTATTTTTATTTGTAGTAATGATGCTAAACGTTGCACAACAGAAAAATCAATGGTTTGTATCAAAAGAAAATTCTAGTCATATACCAGTAGGATTAATAATAAGTGCAATTATATTCTTTGAGCTTATTATTGTAATTGGTGGTTGGAAATATAGACCTGAATTATTTAATGCAAATTCTTCTCAGATTACCAACGAGGTTAGTAATACTCACTCATTGGGTCAGATCTTATATACTGATTACATTCATATTTTTCAAATAAGTGGGATGATTTTATTAATTGCAATGATTGGTGCCATTGTTCTTACTTTTAGGCAGAGAGAGGGCGTTAAAACACAGAGTTATTTGAAACAAATTTCTCGAGAAAGATCTGAAGGTGTTGAGGTTTTAGAAGTTCCCTCTAACAGAGGAGTAAAGATTGATGACTGATATTGGATTAGGACATTATCTAACGCTTGGAGCTGTGATTTTTAGTATTGGTGTAATTGGAATTTTTTTAAATAGAAAAAATATCATTGTAATTTTAATGAGCATTGAGCTGATACTACTTGCTGTAAATATTAACCTTGTATCATTTTCAATTTATCTTAACGATTTATCAGGTCAAGTTTTCACATTATTTATTTTGACTGTTGCTGCTGCTGAGGCTGCAATAGGCCTTGCAATAATTGTAGTTTATTATCGAAATGCTGGAACCATTAGGGTTGAAGAAATAGATAATCTAAAAGGATAAAATGGAAATATCAATTATAGCGTTACCATTGATCGCTTCTATTATATCTGGTTTTTTTGGCAAATATATTGGTGATAGAAACTCAGAAATCCTAACCAGCTTGTTAGTATCAATATCAGCAATCCTTTCAGGAATAGTATTTTACGAAGTAATCGTAAATCAGTATGAGGAAAATATTGTAATTGCCTCATGGATAAATTCTGGATCATTGGAGGTTAATTGGTCTATGAAGATAGATTCATTATCAGCAGTTATGCTGGTTGTTGTGACACTTGTTTCTGCTTTGGTTCATATTTATTCTATTGGATATATGTCACATGATCCACACAAACCAAGGTTTATGGCTTTTTTATCTCTGTTTACTTTTGCGATGCTAATGTTGGTAACAGCTGATAATTTTATCCAATTATTTTTTGGGTGGGAAGGCGTAGGTTTGTGCTCTTATTTTTTAATTGGCTTTTGGTTCAAGAAAGAAAGTGCAAATGCAGCTGCCATAAAAGCTTTTGTTGTAAACAGAGTGGGAGATTTTGGTTTTGCTCTTGGAATATTCTTAATCTTTTATTTGTTTGGAACAGTAAATTATTCAGAAGTTTTTGAACAAATACCAACAATTGTAGATCAAAGATTAATTTTCCTTGGGATTGGAGTTAATGCGATAGATTTAATTTCTTTGCT
>CABXSO010000007.1 GCA_902514945.1 uncultured Pelagibacteraceae bacterium
TCAGATGTAATTTTAGACCACTCTCATCAAAACCTATTCTACCAAATATTAGTTCTGAAAAAGGTATTAGTGCGGATCAAATATTAAAGAACGATTCTATTAAAGGCCTTAAAGAAAAAATGATTAAGACATTTAAAATGAATGATGAGGATTTTTTAAAAAATGAAAATTACTTAATTTATAAAGATAGATTAGATCATGAATTAGAAATTATAATTAAGATGAATTATTCAAGTTATTTCCTAATTGTGTCTGATTACATTAAATGGGCTAAAGAAAATGATATTCCAGTAGGACCTGGAAGAGGATCAGGAGCAGGATCTTTAGTTGCGTGGTGCCTTGCAATAACAGATGTAGATCCAATAAAATTTAATTTAATTTTCGAAAGATTCTTGAATCCTGATCGTATTTCAATGCCTGATTTTGATATCGATTTTTGTGAAGAAAAAAGAGATTTGGTTTTTAATTATTTGACAAAAAAATACGAAAATAGTGTAGCTCATATAATTACATTTGGAAAACTAAAAGCCAGAATGGTTATTAGAGATGTTGGAAGAGTACTAGGATTAGCCTACGGATTTGTTGACAGTATTTCTAAAATGATACCTTTTGATCCATCTAGACCACAAAACCTAACTGAATGTATAGCAGGAGAACCAAGGCTTCAAAAATTAATAAATGAGGACGGCAGAGTAAAAAAACTTACTGATCTTTCTCTAAAATTAGAAGGGTTGAATAGAAACGTTGCAACTCATGCTGCTGGAGTTGTTATAGCTGATAAAAAACTAACTGAAGTGGTGCCATTATATAAAGATTCATCTGCTGATTTATTATTGCCATCAACACAATTTGACATGTACTCCGCAGAAAATGCTGGACTCATAAAGTTTGATTTCCTTGGATTAAAAACATTAACAGTAATTAACAATACTCAAAAACTAATAAATAAAAAAAACAAAGATTTTGATATTGAAAATATAAGTTTTGAGGATCAAAAAGTCTTTGATTTATTATCCTCGGGTAAAACAGTTGGATTATTTCAAATTGAAAGTGCTGGAATGAGAGAGGCACTTATTCAAATGAAGCCAAATCATATTGAAGATATAATTGCTCTTGTAGCTTTGTACAGACCTGGTCCTATGAGCAACATACCAATTTATAATGATTGTAAACATGGTAAACAAAAACCAGATTATTTACATCCATTACTTGAGGATATTTTGAAACCAACCTATGGAGTGATAATTTATCAGGAACAGGTTATGCAGATAGCTCAAAAATTGTCTGGATTTACAGCAGGTCAAGCAGATATTTTAAGAAGAGCAATGGGTAAAAAGAAAAGAGCAGAGCTTGAAAAACAAAAACAAAGTTTTATCGCTGGTGCAGTAAACAACGGTATTAGTAAAGATGTTGCAGCTGGAATTTTTTTAAAGATAGAGCCTTTTGCTGAATATGGTTTTAATAAAAGTCATGCTGCTGCTTATGCAATTATCTCATATCAAACTGCTTACTTAAAAACCTACTACCCAAAAGAATTTATAGCAGCATCCATGACAATGGATATTTCAAATCAAAATAAGTTAAGTGAATTTTACGAAGAACTTAAAAGACTAGGTATTAAAATTGTAAGACCAGATATTAATGAATGTTATGCAGACTTTAGAACTGATGGAGATAAATTTTATTATGCTTTAGGAGGTATTAAAGCAGTAGGTTATGAAGCAGTCTCTAATATTGTTAAAGAGAGATCTGAAAATGGCAAGTTTACGTCAATTAATGATTTTCTTAACAGAGTAAATCCAAAAGATATTAATAAGTTACAATTAGAGGGTTTAGTTAAAGCAGGAGCTTTTGATAATATCAATTTAAACAGAAAAGCTCTTTTTAAATCAATACCTAATTTCATTACTAAATCTAAAAATATTTTTGAAAATAAATCTACAAATCAGATAGACTTATTTAGTGAAAATGAAACCCAAGAATTTGAGGGAATTTTAAAAATTGAAGATTGGAAATTTGAAGAAAGATTATCTAAAGAATTTGAGTCTGTTGGTTTTTTTATATCTGATCATCCACTAAACCAATTTCAAGAAATATTTAAAGATTATAATATTAAAGACTTCTTGAATTTTAATAATAACAATCAAATAAATAATTCTAATATTGCAGCAACATTATTAAAAATTCAGGAAAGAAAAACAGGTAAAGGAAATGCCTATGCAGTAATAAAATTAACTGACTTAACAAGTGTTTTTGAGTTATTTATTTTCTCAGATGTTTTAGAAAAGAATCGCGAAGTTCTTAAAGAAGGATCCTCAATAATTCTTACTCTCGTCAAGTCAAACTTTACTGAGGAAAACCGCTTCAGAAGAATTAATGTGCAAAAAATTGCATCCTTAACAGATCTATTAAATAAACCAATTGATGAGGTGCTATTTGAATTAAAATCTATGGAAGAATTAAGTGAAATATCAAAAATTTTGCCAGATATGGGAAATACAATAATAAAAATAAAGTTATATGACCAAAAAAGTGAGTTGAATTTTATTCTTAAAAATAAGAGGAATATCACTCGAAAAATGCTCAATATTATCAGAAACAAAGATATATCAGCATTTATAAGATAATTTTTAACTTGTTAATTAAAAAAAATTTTTGTAAATAGTCTCATTAATTAAATAAAAACGCACACAGTTATTGGTTTTATACCTCCGGTCCTTAATTGGAAATTACTGTGGTGGCTTAACCGGGAATAAATATGAAAATACCAAACGTAACAATTCAACAACTACTAGAAGCTGGAGTTCATTTAGGTCATAAGACTTTAAGATGGAATCCAAAAATGAAAAAGTATATTTTTGGAAAAAGAGATTCAATTCACATAATAGATTTGACACAAACTTTGGAGTTAGTAAAAGTTGCACTGCAAAAAATTCACGAAGTAATAGCAAACAATGGAAAAATATTGTTTGTTTCAACCAAAAAACAAGCATCTGAAGCTATTGCGGAAGTTGCGAAGGATACCGATCAGTATTTTGTCAATTATCGATGGCTGGGAGGAATGCTAACTAATTGGGGAACCATTTCTAATTCTATAAAAAAACTTAAACAATTGGAACAAAATTTAGTTGCAGAAAATAGAGGCTTCACAAAAAAAGAACTTCTAAAAATGAGTGTAAAAAAAGACAAATTACAAAGATCTTTAGGCGGTATTTCAGAAATGAAAAAAATACCTGATTTGGTGTTTATAATTGATACCAATTATGAGTCTCTAGCAATTCAAGAGTCTGTTAAACTAGGAATACCAATCGTAGCTATACTGGATAGTAATTCAAATCCAGATGGAGTTGATTTTCCAATTCCAGGTAATGATGATGCAAGAAGAGCCATTGATCTTTATTGTAATCTTATAAAGGAGACAATTGAGTCAGCTAAAAATTTAATTCCTATGATAGAAAAAAATGAACCAAAAAAGAAAGAGAATAAATTAAGCAAAACTATTCAAGAACAAGATAGAGATAAATTAGAAGAAAAATTTAGAAGTAAAAAAAAAGAAACAGTTAATTAGTATGAGCGATATTGAAAAGGTAAAACAACTAAGAGTGGCTACTGGTGCTGGTTTCAAGGACTGCAATTTGGCAATTAAAGAATCAAATGGTGATTTAGATAAAGCTATAGAAATTCTTAGAATTAAAGGTGTATCTAAAGCCTCAAAAAAGATGTCAAGAGAAGCTAAAGAGGGAGTAGTTGCCATTAGTGGTGATGAAAAGAAGACATCAATAATAGAAGTTAATTGTGAAACAGACTTTGTTGCAAAAAATGATGATTTTATAAAATTTGTAAAAGAATTAAGTGAATTAAATAATTTAAAAAATTCTAATCTTGAAGAACTCAAAAAAACAAAAATGAGCAATGGATCATCTGTTGATGAAAATCTTGTAGCGTTAATCGCAAAAATTGGAGAAAAAATTACAATTGGCCAAACTAAGACAATTTCAAATTCTTCCTCAGTGAATTATCAGTATTTACATACTGTTGTTAAAGATAATTTAGCAAAATTAGCTGTAGTTGTTTCGCTAGAAACAAAGGTAAATTCTGAAATAATAAAAACTTTTGGTAAACAATTGTCAATGCACATTGCTGCTTCTAATCCTTTAGCATTAGAAACTAATTTAATTGAAAAAGATATTATAGATAAAGAGCAAGAATTAATAACAGAAGAGCTCAAAAATTCTGGTAAACCAGAAGAAATTGCAAAAAAAATTAGCCAAGGTAAAATGAATAAATTTAAAGAGGAAAATGCTCTTTTAACCCAAGCTTGGGTGATGGAACCGAAAAAAAAAGTTCAAGACGTTTTGAGAGAACTTGCTATAAATGATTTAAAGATCAAGGAGTTTAGCAGAATTAAAATAGGCGAATAATGTTTGATGAAAAATCACACAGCCTAAAGATGGATAAGGCAATTGATGTTTTTTCCAAAGAATTATCCTCATTAAGAACAGGTAGAGCTAATGCTGCAATGCTAGACCTTATAAAAGTAGATGTTTATGGTCAGCAAATGCCAATTAATCAAATAGGAAGTATAACAACACCAGAGTCGAGGATGATAAATATTCAAGTCTGGGATCTGAATAATGTAAATTTAGTTGATGCAGCTATTAAAAAATCGGAACTAGGATTGAATCCACAAATAGATGGTCAACTAATCAGATTACCTATACCGGAATTAAACGAGGAAAGAAGAATTGAACTCAAAAAACTTATTAAAGCAATGGGAGAAAAATGTAAAATTTCAATCAGAAATATTAGAAGAGACGCAAATGAAGAATTGAAAAAACTTTTAAAATCAAAAGAAATTGGAGAAGACGAGGAAAAATCTTATGAAAAAAATGTTCAAAATATAACTGATAAACATATCGCAACTGTTGATGAAAAAGTTTCTTCCAAAGAGAAAGAAATAATGACTATATGAACCCATTAAATCATGTAGCTATTATCATGGATGGTAATGGTCGGTGGGGATTAAAAAATAAAAATTCAAGAAATGCTGGTCATAGAGAAGGCTTAAACACCGTAGAAAAAATAATAAAGGAAACAATTAAGAATAAAATTAAATTTCTTACATTGTATGCTTTTTCCACAGAAAATTGGAAGAGACCTAAAAAAGAAATTCAGTTTTTATTTAATTTATTAGAAAGTTTTCTTAAAGATAAAATCGAGGATTTAAACAAACAAAAAATAAGATTAAAAATAATTGGTAAAAAAAATTTTTCAACAAAATTAAATAGTCTTTTAATAAAATCTGAGAAAAAAACATTTAGAAATAAAAGACTGCAAATAAATCTTGCATTAAATTATGGATCAAAAACAGAATTAATTAATGCATTTAAAGAATTAAGAGATAATAAAGAAAAAATTAATGAAAAAAATTTAAATAAATATTTGGAAACAAGAAACTTACCGGATCCAGACTTTTTAATTAGGACTGGAAATACCAATAGATTGAGCAATTTTTTACTGTGGCAACTAGCATATTCTGAGATTTTTTTTGAGAAGAAATTATGGCCTGATTTTAATGAAAAAGACTATAATAAGATAATTAAGAAATATAAGAGTATTAAGAGAAACTTTGGAAATATTTAATGGAAAAAGAGCTTCAAAAAAGAATACTTAGTTCAATTATAATTATACCAATATCTTTTTTTTTTATAATTAAGGGATCAAATTTTTTTATTTTATTTTTAGCAATTTTATTTTTAATTGCTTCATTTGAATGGCTTAAAATTGCAAAAAAAAAGGATCTTATATTTTTTGGAATATTTTTTTTGTTACTATCTTTCTATTCAGCGTATCTAATTAGAGATAAAGGTTTATTTGAATTTTTAATGATCCTTACAATTTGTATAACAACCGATATTGGTGGTTATGTTTTTGGAA
This sequence comes from uncultured Pelagibacteraceae bacterium, assembly GCA_902514945.1. Taxonomy (GTDB): domain Bacteria; phylum Pseudomonadota; class Alphaproteobacteria; order Pelagibacterales; family Pelagibacteraceae; genus Pelagibacter. Next base: position 5,938 of record CABXSO010000007.1, read on the forward strand.
AGATATTCAAAGGACCAAAATTAATTAATATTAGTCCAAATAAAACATACTCTGGAGTCGTTGGAGGGTTTTCAATGTCTATAATTGCAGCATACTTAATAGATGCAAAGTTCAAAAGTTATTTTCAAGAAAGTCAAAATTTTTCTGATGATTTATATTTTATACTTGCAGTTTTTTTAGTTTCTAGTGTAAGTCAAATAGGAGATTTAATTGTTTCCTTTTTTAAAAGAGCATCTAATATAAAAAATACTGGCAATCTCTTCCCAGGTCACGGGGGATTATTAGATAGAATCGATGGAATGATCTTCGTTTTTCCGTTTGTTCTTATAATTTCAAAAATTTTATAATGAAAAAAAAAATAGCTATTTTAGGATCAACAAGCTCAATAGGTAAGTCTTTACTTAATATAATCAAAAAAGATAAAAAAAATTTTAAAATAGAATTATTGACAGCTAATACAAATTATAAAGATTTAATTAGTCAAGCAAAAAAATTCAATGTTAGGAATATAATTATAACCGATCCTAATAGTTTCAAAAAAACAAAAATTATTTGTAAAAATAAAAAGATAAATATTTTTCAAAATTTTACCAGCTTAAAAAAAATTTTACCAAAAAAAGTTGATTACGTAATGAGTGCGATTTCTGGAATTGATGGACTATTACCAACTTATAAAATAATTGGCCGAACAAAATTAATTGCAATAGCAAATAAAGAGGCAATTATTTGTGGTTGGCCAATTATAAAAAATGAGTTACAAAAGAAAAAAACTAAATTTATTCCTGTAGACTCTGAACATTTTTCAATTTTTTCTCTTCTTGAAAATAAGACTGCGAAAAATATAGAAAAAATTTACATTACTGCTTCAGGTGGACCATTCATTAATTTACCAAAAAATAAGTTTAAAAACATAAAATTAAGTGATGCACTAAAGCATCCAAGTTGGAATATGGGAAAAAAAATCACAATAGACTCTGCAACCTTAATGAATAAAGTTTTCGAAGTCATTGAAGCAAAAAATATTTTTAATATAGACTACAAAAAAATTTCAATACTTACACATCCAAAATCCTATATTCATGCAATTATTAAATTTAAAAATGGTATAAGTAAATTTCTAACTCACGAACCAGACATGAAAATACCGATTTATAATTCTATTTTTTATCAGGGAAATAAGAACTTTAAAAATAAGCCTTTAGATTTCAAAACTTTAAATAATTTAAATCTTAAAAAAGTTGATGAAAAAAAATTTCCACTAGTAAAATTATTGAATAAACTGCCTCAAAATTCATCATTATTTGAAACAGTTATAATTACTGTTAATGATTATTTGGTATATGAGTTTTTGAGTAAAAAAATGAGTTTTCAAAAATTAACTAAATTAATCTATAAAATTTCAAATTTGAAAGATTTTCAAAAGTTTAAGAAAATCAAGCCAAAAAGTGTAAGTCAAATATATAAATTAAGGAATTATGTTCATTTAAAAGTTCAGGCTTTAGGTATATAAAAAGTCTGTTTATGATAAATTTTTTATCAAAAATTTTTTTAATGGTTTTTTTTTTATTAGTTTCTGCTAATGCGGAGTTACTAAAAAAAGTTGAAGTAAATGGTAATAAAAGAATTTCAGACGAAAGTATTATCATTTTTTCTGATTTAAAAACTAATGCGGAAATTTCAAAGTCTGATTTAGACAAGGCGATTAAGAATCTCTATAAAACTAATTTTTTTAGTAACATCAGCATATCTTTTGAAAATGAAATATTAAAAATTTATGTAGAAGAAAACCCAATTATAGACAATTTTCAAATAACGGGAATAAAAAAACAATCACTGGTAGAATTTATCAAAAGTAAAATTCAATTAACTGAAATGAAGTCTTTTGATGAAGAAATTTTAGCAGATGATTTAAACTTAATAAACAACATTTTAAAATCAAGTGGGTTTTATTTTGCAGAAATTAAAAGCTCAAAAAGTTTGAATGAAAATTTAAATTCTGTGAATTTAAAAATTGATATTCAATTAGGGGAAAAAGCAAAAATTAAAAAAATTATTTTCCTTGGAGAAAAGGTATTCAAAGACAAAAGATTAAAGGAAGTAATAACATCTGAGGAGCATAAATTTTGGAAATTTATTTCAAGAAATGTTTATATTAATAAAGAATTAATAAATCTCGATAAAAGATTACTAACGAATTATTTTAAAGATAATGGTTATTTTAATGTGAAAGTTGAAAATTCATTTGTTGAATTTGATAAAAACTCTAATTTTAATTTAATTTTCAATATTTCATCTGGTAAAAAATTTATTTTTAATAACTTTAGTTTGAATATACCACCAAATTACGACTCAGAAACTTTCAATCCAATTAGAAAAAAGTTTTCTAGGCTAAAAGGTGAAAATTATTCATTGTCTGAAATAAATAAATTGTTAAAGGAAGTTGATAAAATTGCTCTAACTAAGCAGTATGAATTTATAAATGCCACACTCGTAGAAAAAATAAGTAACGATATGATAGACTTTGAAATTAATATTTCCGAAAGTGAGAAGCTTTATGTTGAGAAAATTAATATCTCTGGAAATTATTCTACATTAGAAGAGGTCATTAGGAATAATCTAATAGTTGACGAGGGGGATCCTTTGAATGAAATTTTATTTAATAAATCTATTAACAATTTAAAAAGTTTAGGAATTTTTAAAAAAGTTAACACTGATATAAAACAAGGTTCTAATAGCTCACTCAAAGTTGTTGATATCGATATTGAGGAAAGACCCTCTGGTGAAATCTCTTTAACAGCAGGTTTTGGGACCACTGGTGAAATTATTGGTGGCGGCTTAAAAGAAAAAAATTTTTTAGGTAAGGGTATTAGTTTAGATACAAGTTTAGAACTTACACCAGATTCAGTTAAAGGAAAATTTGTTTACGCAAAACCGAATTTTAATAATACAGATAATACCTTATTTACATCTTTAAAAAGTTCTTCAAACGATTTTTTATCAAATTCAGGATATAAAACTTCTGAATTAGGTTTCTCATTAGGTACAAAATTTGAGCAATTTCAGAATATATTTTTAAGCCCTGAAATTGATTTTTTAATAGAGGATTTGGAAACATCCAACAAAGCTTCTGATGCTCTTAAAAAGCAAGAGGGTTCTTATACTGACTTATATTTTAAATATACAATAAATCAGGATTTAAGAGATAGAAAATTTCGAACACAGGATGGTTACCAAACCTTTTTTTCACAAGAAGTTCCCTTGATTTCTGACAATTCAGAATTTTCAAATGCCTTGGAGGTCTCAAAATTTAAAAAGTTATCTACTAAATCTGATACTATTGGAAAGATAAGTTTTTTTGCTAAAACCATAGATAGCTTAAGTGATGATGTGAGGATTTCAAAAAGATTAAACATTCCCGCAAATAGATTAAGAGGCTTTGAAAAAGGAAGAGTTGGTCCTATAGATAATAATGATTATGTTGGTGGAAATCATGTCACAACCTTAAACCTATCTGCGACCTTACCAAATATTTTAGAAGATCTTGATAACTTAGATATTGGTGTATTTTTTGATGCGGCTAATATTTGGGGAGTTGATTACAATAGTTCTTTAGATGATAAAAGTACTATTAGAACTTCTACAGGTATTGCATTTAATCTATTAACTCCAATTGGGCCACTTAGTTTCTCATTTGCAAATGCATTGACAAAGGCGTCCTCAGATAAAACAGAAACATTTAGATTTAGATTAGGAACCCAATTTTGATGAGGTTTTTTTTTTCTAAGGTAATATTTTTTTTTTTATTTGTAAATTTTGCTGAAGCAAACAATGATATAAGATTTATTGATATTAATTATATAGTTAACAACTCTATATCTGGTAAAAATTTAAATCAGGTCATTGAAAAAAAAAATAAAAAAATCACAAGCGAATTAAAGATATTAGGAAAAAAACTTGAAGAAAAAAAAAATAAAATTGTTTCACAGAAAAATATTCTCAAAAAAGAAGATTTAGATAATCTTGTAAAAGTTTACGAAAATGAAGTGCAAAAATTTAATGAAATCAGAAAAAATAAGCGAGATGAATTCAATAGATTTACTGTTAGATCGAAAAAAAAAATCATTGATTTATTAAATCCTTTGATTACAACTTATTTGAAAAAAGAATCAATTCAAATGTTACTTCAAAAAGATAAAATAATTTTTGGGAATGATACCCTTGATATTACAGAACAAATTTTAAAATTATTTAATGATAAACATAAAAGAATTCAATTTGAGTAGAGTTACTATTGATGAGTAAAAACACCTTAACAAAAAAAGATATAATAGAATTACTACCCCATAGAGAACCAATGCTATTGATAGATGAGTTAATTGATATCAAACATCTTCACTCTGCAACAGCAATAATGAATGTTAAAAAAGACTCCTTTTATGTTGATGGACATTTTCCTGGGAATCCTGTTTTACCAGGAGTTTTAGTTGTTGAGGCTTTCGGACAAGCAGCTGCGGCTCTAACTGCACATGGTATAGATAAAAAAGAATATGATAATAAATTAGTTTTCTTAATGAGTGTAGAAAAGGCTAGGTTTAGAAATCCAATTATACCGAATTGTAGATTAGAATTAAAAATCGAAGCCATAAGATCACATGGAAGAGTTTGGAAATATAAAGGTGAGGCTTTCGTAGAAGGTAAAAAAATGTCAGATGCACAATGGTCTGCTACAATTGTTGATAGGAAATAATTAGCAATAATTCTTGATAAGCTTTTATAATAAGTTTTGATATTAAACTTATTAATGATTAATCCATTTTTCAAAAACACTGGGCCACATAATATAAATTTTTTGCTAAAGACAATTAATCTAATGAATAACAATTTACCTGATGATAAAATCACAGACATAAAAGATTTAAATTCGTCTCAAAAAAATGAAATAACTTTTCTTCACTCAAAAAAATATTCTGACTTAGCTAAAAAAACCAAAGCCTCTTATTGTTTTACATCTAAAAATTTAGAACCATTTTTACCAAATAACTGTAAAGCTATAATTTCCGACAGAGTTTTGTTACATACTGCTCAAATAACTAAAATTTTTTATCCAGACTCTATTACTGATGATTTTGATAACACTGTTAAAGAAATAAAAGAGACAGAATTTAAAAACAAAGTTAAATTTGGAAAAAATGTTTTAATAGGTAAAAATGTAAAAATTGGTGCAAATTGTTTAATTGGTCATAATTCAATTATAGAAAAAAATGTTAATGTTGGTGACAATTGTTCTATAGGATCAAATGTAATTATTAGAAATACATTAATTAAAAATAATGTTCATATATTAGATGGTTGCGTGATTGGAAAAAAAGGATTTGGTTTTTTTCCAAATAAAGACTCAAATTTTAGGTATCCCCAAATAGGTATTGTATTAATTGAGGATAATGTTGAAATAGGTTGTGGATCTACTATAGATAGAGGTTCACTTTCAAACACAATCATAGGGAAAAATACATATTTAGATAATCAAATACATATAGCTCATAACGTTAAGATAGGTGAGAATTGTATCATCGCAGGACAAGTAGGTTTTGCTGGAAGTTCTATTTTAGGTAATAATGTTATGATTGGAGGGCAAGCAGGTATTTCAGGTCATCTTAAGATTGGTAGCAATGTACAAATAGGTGGTGGAAGTGGAGTTATAAAGAGTATTCCTGATAATTCAAAAGTGATGGGTTATCCTGCAAAAGATTTAAAAAATTTTATTAGAGAAAATAAATGATAGATAATACAGCTATAATAAATAAAAATGCAAAAATTCATTCGAGCGTTAAGGTTGGACCTTACGCAGTCATTGGTCCAAATGTAGAAATTGGTGAGAATACAGAAATACAATCACATGTAAGCATTATTGGAAATATTAAAATTGGAAAAGGAAATAAGATTTATCCATTTGTTTCAATCAATGATCCTCAAGACTTAAAGTATAATGGTGAAAAAACAAGTTTGGTTATTGGAGACAATAATAGAATAAGAGAATATGTTACAATAAATCCTGGAACAATTGGTGGTGGAGGTAAGACTGTAATTGGAAATAATTGTTTATTTATGATTTCATCTCACATAGCTCATGATTGTCAGGTAGGTAATAATGTCATTATAGCAAACAATGTACCCTTAGGAGGTCACGCTATTATTGAGGATAATGTTGTTATAGGTGGAAATTCTGCCATTCAACAGTTTACAAGAATTGGTAAAATGGCAATGATTGGAGGAATGACAGGAGTACTACATGATGTTATTCCTTATGGATTATCAACAGGAAATAGAAATTCATTACAAGGATTGAATTTGATAGGATTGAGAAGAGCAAAATTTGAAAATAAGGATATTTTAGGTTTAAGTGAAGCATATAAGAAGATTTTTGCTACCAAAAATATTAATGAGAATATAAGTAAATTAAATGGGTCATTTCAGGAAAATCGATTAGTTAAAGAGGTAATAGAATTTATTACTAAGGATAAAAAAAGATCTATTTGCACCCCATTTTCATAAAATGATAGGATTAATTTTTGGTGAAACAGATTTTCCAAATAAAATACTTAAGACAGTTAAGATAAGAAAAATAAAATATCTAATAATAGATTTATCCACATCCAAGAAATTCAAAAAAGATGGTAAATCTTATTCAGTTTCTATAGGTCAATTTGGAAAAATAATTAATATTCTCAAGGAAAACGGCTGTAAAAAAGTCTTATTTGCAGGAAAAGTTAACAAGCCAAATTTTTCTAAGTTAAAGTTAGATTTTAAAGGAATTTATTATATTCCAAGAATTATAAAAACATCCAAAATTGGTGATGCTGCAATTTTGAAAGAAATCATAAAGATACTGGCTCAAAATAAGATAAAAACTGAAAATTCACTCAAATTTAATCCAGAGCTAACCTTAAAAAAGGGTAATTATTCAAAAACTAAGCCCAATAGTACTGATCAATTAGATATTAAGAAGGCTATTAAAACGTTAAATAGTTTAAAACAGTACGATTATAGCCAAGGTGTAGTGGTCAGAAATAAAAAAATAGTCTCTATAGAAGGAAAAGGTGGAACAAGAAAATTACTCGAAAAAAGTAAAAGCAAAAAATTTCGAAACCATGGTGTGCTAGTTAAGTTTCCGAAAAAAAAACAAGACCTAAGAGTTGACTTACCTACTATTGGATTAAAAACGTTAAAACAAAGTAAGATAGCTGGATTAAAAGGTATTGTTGTAAAAAGTAAACAACATATATTTTTAGATAAAAATAAATGTATCAGCTTTGCTAATAAAAATAAGATGTTTATCTCGGTAAAATGAAAAAAATTTTTATATTAACTGGTGAACCTTCAGGAGATAAATTAGCTTCTGAGGTTGTGAAGCAAATCAAATTAAAAGAAAATAATATAGAATATCTTTGCCTTGGAGGTGAAAATCTTAAATCACTTAATATAGAGAGTATATTTAAACTCAAAGATATTACGTATATTGGTATAACAAGCGTATTACTTAACATATTCAGAATTAAAAAGTTTATAAATGGAACAGTTAAAAAGATAATTGAGTTTAATCCAGATATTTTATTTTCAGTCGACAGCCCAGATTTTTCCTTAAGAGTTGCAGAAAAAGTCAAACAACAAGATCCAAGCATCAAAATTATACATTATGTTTCACCTCAAATATGGGTCTGGAGAAAAGATAGAATAAAAAAATACAAAAATTTTATAGATCATATGCTTCTACTTTTCAAATTTGAAAAAAAATATTATGATGAAGAAAATATGACCAACTCTTTTGTTGGTCATCCTCTATTAGAATTAAAACCAAACAGGATAGAAATATCAAATATTTTACCAAATGATAAAAAAATTATATCTTTGTTTCCAGGAAGTAGGTCATCAGAAATTAATATCTTGTTACCTATATTAAAAGATTTTATAAAATTAATGAACAATAAATATAACAATTTCTATTTCGTTTTTCATTCAACTGAGGAAATGCGAAATTCAATAGTAGATCAGTTGTCTGATATAGATAAAGATAATTACCAGGTTGTATCTAATTCTAATATTAAAGATGAAATAATTAAAAACTCTTTCTTTGCTGTATCAAAATCTGGAACTATATCTCTTGAAATATGTAAATACGAAGTACCCTCAATAATTATATACAAAATGAACTTAATAAATTTTTTTTTCATTAAGAGAATGGTGAAAACAAAATTTGTAAATATAATAAATATAATTAATCAAAAAGAAATTATTCCTGAATTATTACAAAACGAGTGTAACTCAAAAGAAATATTTAAAGCAGTAAATTATTTTATTCAAAAACCAGAAATGATAGAAGAACAAAAAAAATTGGTGAGAAAAACACTTAAAAACATGCAAAATGACGAATTGTCATCTCTCAATGCTGCTAATATTGTTCTTAATTATATAAATAATTAATCTATGTTTTTTTTGAAGTTAATTTTGCCAATTTTGATTTTTTTAATTAATATTAATTCCATTACAAAAGCAGAAACTTTAACTTTCCCAACTAATTTAGTAGCTAATACAACCGATTTTATTTTATTGTCTACCTCAGGTACCACACCATCAATATCTGGTTATTCAGGAACTTTATTATTTTCTGCAACAGCATCTGCTGGAAATATTAAAGTTACAGATACCTCCAATCTATTAAAAGCTGCTGGTTATTGTGGATATGATTCTGATGCAAGTTCAGAACCAACTGATTGTACTGGTAATTCATTAAGTGAAGTGGGATTTAGAGGTTCACAAGATGATATTAACACTGCAATTGCAACTTTATCATTTAAAGGTGATGGTGCAACGGGTTCACCAACAATTACAGTATCTATAACTCCAGCTGGTACAAATTATTTTTCAGGAAATGGACATTATTATAAAGTAGTTCAGAATAACGGTATAGATTGGGACGATGCAAAAACAGCTGCAGAGGCATCCACTTTATATGGTCTAACAGGATACCTAGTCACAGTAACCAGTGCTTCTGAAAATGCTTTTATTTACAGTAAAATAAATCAAAATGCATGGATGGGTGCATCTGATGACTCGAATTACACCTCTAATACTCATGCACAAACAGAGGGAACATGGGAGTGGGTATCTGGACCTGAAAATGGAAAGACAATGACTTGCCAAACAGCGGGTAATGGTGCTGGTTCTGTAGCGGCTCATGAAGATTGCTCAGTTCATGCTGACGTCTCTTATCAAAACTGGAATACTAATGAACCTAATGACTGTTGCAAATCAGGTTCTGGGAATATGGGTGATGAGGATTATTTACATCTTAGAGGAGCTGATGGAAAATGGAACGACTTTGATGTTGATACTACTGTAAATTATTACATCATTGAATATGGAGGTATGCCTGGAGAAACTGCAACAACATCGGGCTTAATAGAATTAACAATCGAGTCTATTGAAGCATCTGGAAGCACTTATAATATTTTTGATGATGAAGAATTAGTAAGTATGGTTGATGCTGAAAATGAGTCAGCAACAAGATTTGCGAGAAACAGTATGGATAGTGTACTAGATAGATTGCACGAATTTAGACTAAGAAATGAAAATAGAGGATTTAAAAAGAATAATATTTCCTTACAAGTAAATTTAAATGAAATAAGCAAAGGTTATCAAGATATAATTAATCATTACGCATCTAAGGGACTTTCGTCTCTTGCAAGCCACACAAAAAGTGAAACTGATCATGAAACTAGTAAAGATGATTGGCAATATTGGATAAATGGCAAAATATCTAAAGGTCGAACAAATTTAAAATTAAATAGACTTGGTAAAGAAAATAAAATGGACTCAGTAACGGTTGGTTTAGATAAGTTAAGAAATAACACTTTATTTGGTATAGCCTTTAATATTGCTGATGATAAAACGGATATCAGTAACTTAGGTACTAATTTGAAAATGAAAGGGGAAAATGCAATGCTCTACTCTGCATGGAATAAAGAGTCTTTATATCTTGATACTATTTTCGGATACGGCTCTTTAAAAAGTTTAACAGAAAGAGTAACTGATAGATCCAATATAACAGATAAAGTTTCTGGTGATAGAAAATCTGAGCAGTATTATGGCACCACATACCTAAATTATATAAAAAATATAAATAAAATTGATTTACAATTATTTTCAGGTTTTGACTATATCAACACAGATTTTAAAGGATACTCTGAAAGCGGAAATAATCAGAAATTAAAATTTAGGTCATATACTCTAAAAAATTATACATCTTCAATTGGCTCTAGCTTATTTTATAAAGAAGAAAATGAAAATGATAACCACATTACATTTTTAAAAATTGAATATAAACAAGATCATTCTGAAAAAGCATCTATTCAGGCAAGTTTAATAAGTGATTCTTCAAATAAACTTTATACCTATAATTATAATGTACCTTATAGTTACTTTATGAAAATTGAGACAGGTTATAATTTAGAGACTAAGGGAGGTTTAAATTTTTACACAAAATTAGGAAGAATTCAGAAAAGCAATGATGATTTCCAAAATATATTGACAATAGAGTTCTCTCAACCCTTTTAGGTATTTTTTAATCTTTTAATAACTTCCTCTTTACCGAGAGAAATAATTATATCATATATTCCGGGTCCAAACTTCGAACCAGTTAGAGCTATTCTCAAGGGTTGTCCAACTCCCTTAAAATTTGTGTCATGAGATCTTATAAGCTCATTTACTATTGGTTCTAAAATTTCTCGAGAAGGCTGATCTATTTTTTCAAATTGATCATTAAAGTCAGAAATTACTTTTCTTGCTTTATCATCAATTAATTTAAGATCATCCTTATTAAAATCGACCTCATCTTTTATGATATATTGACCGTTATTAAATATATCCTCTAAAGTTTTTGCTTTATTTTTCAGGAAAGTAAGAGATTTTTTAATCTTATCTTTTTTATCTGATTGAATTTCACTTTTATATAATTTGCAATATTCGGTTAATTGAGTGAATAAATCATTTTCATTAATATTTTTAATATAGTGCTCATTCATTGATAATATTCTACTCATATCGAGCTTAGAGGGAGATTTACCAATACCTTCTAAATTAAAAAATTTTATACTTTCCTCCAATGTAAATATTTCCTTATCTTTGTAAGACCAGCCTAGTCTTAAAAGGTAATTTCGAAGGGCATCTGGCATGATACCTATTTTGGAATAATCATCTAATGTAGACGCCTGATCTCGTTTTGATAGTTTCTTTCCTTCTATTGTATGTATCAATGGTATGTGAGCAAACGAGGGTAATTCCCATTTCATAGCTTGATAAATTTGTATTTGTTTGAAGGTGTTTATTTTATGATCGTCACCTCTAATAATATGTGTCATGTTCATTTGGTGATCGTCTACGGATGCTGATAAATTATATGTAGGAGTCCCGTCATTTCTTAAGATAATAAAATCCTCAATAGTATTATTTTCTATTTCGACATCACCTTGAACCAAGTCTTTCAATACTGATGTTCCATTAATCTGACTTTTAAACCTAATAACAGGATTAATATATTTTGGAGCATCAGATTCTTTTTTGTCTCTCCATTTTCTATCATAAATATAAGGAATCTTTTTTTGTCTAGCTCTTTTTTTTTGTTCTTCTATTTCTTCACTTGAACAATAACATTTATATGCATGACCATTTTTAAGAAGCTCATTTGCAACTTTTATATGATCGTCTACTTTCTTTGACTGAATATATTCTTCTCCGTCATAATTGATACCAATCCATTCTAGTGATTGTATTATTTGGTCTTTATATTCATCTTTAGATCTTTCTTTATCTGTGTCTTCCACCCTCAAATAAAATTTGCCGTTATGATTTTTGGAGTATAACCAATTAAATAAAGCTGTTCTAACACCACCAATATGCAATGCACCAGTAGGTGAGGGAGCAAATCTAGTTGCTACTTTTTTCATTAAAATGGTTTAGACTATTTTTTTAGAAGTTTCTATATAAAGATACTAATACACCTTGAACTTTTACTCTATCAGGTCCAAATATTTTAGTTTCGTAATTTTTATTGGCACTTTCTAAAGCAACAACTTTACCTTTTTTTCTAATTCTTTTTAACATAGCCTCATGCTCATCAATTAGAGCAACAACAATTTTTCCATTATCAGCTGTATCTGTTCTTTTAATAATCACTGTATCACCTTCATGAATTCCAGCTTCAATCATAGAATCACCTTGAACTTTTAGACCAAAATAATCTCCATCTTTCTCTAAATTGCTTGGCAAAGGTATTCTTGAAACCTCATTTTGAATAGCTTCAACGGGTGTTCCAGCGGCAATTTTTCCTAAAACTGGCACCTCTGCATCATCTGATGATAAATTTTCCTCATCTAACCCACCTTTAATAACGCTTGGTGAAAAACTGTTATAAATATCATTTGCAGATGCAGTTTCTGGTAATTTAATTACTTCTAATGCTCTTGCTTTATGAGCAAGTCTTTTAATAAAACCTCTTTCCTCTAATGCACTTATGAGTCTGTGAATTCCAGACTTAGATTTAAGGTTTAATGAAGCTTTCATCTCCTCATAAGATGGAGAAACACCAGAGCTTCTCAACTTCTTGTTGATAAATAAAAGCAAGTTTTTTTGTTTTTTTGTTAGCATAAGAACAAATATCGTACAAATTCTGTTCTACAAAAGTTCTCTTCAATTCACAATAGTAAAAAAGCTAATAAAATAGGGAATAATTAGACTAAAGAACAGAAAAAATGGAATTATTTTCCAAATTTTTCAAAAGTGATTCACCAATTAGAAAAGTTTTAATAGAAGTTTTATTTGAGAGTTCTAGTAGTTCATCTTTTGTTTTTATTCCACTTTCAGAAATTAATGGACCTTTATGATTAACTAAAACATCATGAATATCAAAAGTTGTATTTATATCAGTTTTAAGAGTTTTTAAGTTCCTATTATTGATGCCAATTAATGCATCTTCAAATTTTAAGGCTTGTTTGGCTTCCTCAACTGTATGTACCTCGACTATAACTGACATATTTAATTTTAAAGCTTCCTCATATAACTCATTAGCGAGGCTTTCATTTACACCAGCTAATATAATTAATATTGCATCTGCTCCACAACTTTTTGCTAATGGAATTTGAAATTTATCTACAAAAAAGTCCTTACAAAGAATTGGTAAATTAATATTTTGTTTAATTTTACTGATATGTGTTAAATTTCCTAAAAAAAAATTTTCCTCAGTTAAAACTGATAAACAAGTAGCTTTATTATTATTATATATACCAGCTATTTTAACAGGGTCATAATCATCTATGATTACACCTGCGGAAGGACTAGCTTTTTTGATTTCAGCAATAATTGAAAATTTATTTTCCTTAATATTTTTTACAATTTTTTCTTTAAAATTAATAAAAGTTTTATTTTTCTCTATTAAATCGTTTAATGAATCTATCGAGATATTTTTTTTTGAATTTACTATCTTTTCTATTTTATTTCTGATTATTTTTTCGAGAACATTTTCAGGCATTTTGAATTTTTTCTAAATGTTTGATAACTTTATTTGATAAAATATGCTCTCTTGTATTTTTATATGCTTCGGTAAACTCTTCATAATTTTCATTAACAATCAGTCCTGCTGCAGCATTTAAACATACTGCTTTAGAGAAATCATTATCTTCACCATTAAATATTTCAAGCATTTTATTAGCATTAAATTTTGCATCGTCACCAACAAGATTTTCAAATTTATCTGCATTTACATTCAATCCTTTTGGATCAATGACAATTTCCGATATAACATTGTTTTTTAATTGAATAACATTTGTTTTAGCATATGGTGAAATTTCATCTAAACCGTCTTCACTGTTAACAATCCATGCAAATTTAATATCTAAATTTTTTAAAGCATTGGCAAAAGTTTTTAACAATTTTTTATCAAAGACACCAACCACTTGTCTTTTTACTAAAGCTGGACTACTTAAAGGACCAATCATATTAAAAATCGTTCTTTTACCAATTTTTTTTCGAGTGGGACCGACATACTTCATTGCACTATGATAATTAGGGGCAAACATGAAACCAAAATTATTTTTATTAATTTGAGCCTCAATATTTTTCGGTTCTAAATTAATGTTAATACTCAAAGCTTCTAAAACATCTCCAGATCCACATTTAGACGATACTGCTTTATTGCCATGTTTTGCTACTTTAACTCCCATGCTTGAAAGTAACAATGCAGAAGCCGTTGAAATATTGAGAGTATTCATTCCATCACCACCTGTACCGCATGTATCAATACAATTATTTACATTAACTCTTTTTGATTTATTTCTAAGCACGTAAACACCGCCAGCAATTTCATCTGAAACCTCACCTTTGGTTGACAAGAGCGTTAAAAAATCAAATATTTCTTGCTCATTCGCTTTACCCTCCATCAATAATTCAAAAGCTGCCTTACTTTCTTCAAAAGAGAGATCTTTTTTATTTTTAATTTTATTTATGAATTGTTTCATTGATCTTAAATTCTAATAAAATTTTTTAAAATTTTAATACCTAATTTAGTTTTAATACTTTCAGGGTGAAATTGCACTCCATGTACATCATATTTTTTATGCTTAACACCCATAACTAAACCATCTTTGCTCTCAGCCGTGATTTCAAGATGTTTTGATAGTGATTTTTTGTCAATAATTAAGCTGTGATACCGAGTCGCCTCAAATAATTTTGGAAGATTTCTTAAAATTCCTACTTTTTTTGAGATAATTTTACTTGTTTTACCATGCATTAATTTTTGAGCTTGGACAATTTTAGAGCCAAATACCTGTCCTATAATTTGATGACCAAGACAAACTCCAAGTATTGGAATTTTCTTATATAAAGATTTTACTATTTCCAAACAATTACCCGATTGATTAGGATTACCTGGACCTGGTGAGATTACAATTTTATTATATTTTCTTTTTAATATCTCATTAGATGTAATCTGGTCGTTTCTTATTACATCTACCTTAACTTTTAATGAAGATAAGTAATGATAAAGATTAAAAGTAAAACTATCGTAATTATCTATAAGAATTATTTTTTTCATCTTAGAGCATTGATCAAAGCTTTTGCTTTATTTATAGTTTCTTCATATTCTTTTAAAGGTTTACTATCCGCAACAATTCCAGCACCAGCTTGAACATAAAATTTATCTTTTTTAGCCACAGCTGTCCTTAAAGCTATACATGTATCGAATTCTCCGTTTGCTGAAAAATAACCAATACCACCCGCATAAACTTTTCTCTTAGTTTTTTCTAATTCATCAATTATTTCCATAGCTCTTATTTTTGGTGCTCCAGAAACAGTTCCTGCAGGGAAACCAGCTAAAAGTGATTTAAACTTCGAAAATTTCTTATTATATTCACCAATGACATTTGATACAATATGCATTACATGAGAATATCTTTCTATAATAAAACTCTCAGTTACTTTTACCGTATTAATTTTTGAAACTTTGCCGGCATCATTTCTTCCTAGATCTAATAACATTAAGTGCTCTGAGAGTTCCTTTTTATCATTAAGAAGATCTTTTTCAAAAAAACGGTCCTCCTTGAATGTTTTACCCCTTGGCCTCGTTCCAGCGATTGGTCTTACAGTAATTTTATTATCCCTTAGTCTCACAAGTATCTCTGGGCTTGCACCAATTATTTGAAAGTCATTGAAATTGAAAAAAAACATAAAAGGCGATGGGTTAGTCACTCTAAGTTTTTTGTAAATATCAATCGGTTTTTTTGTTAATTTAGCTTCAAATCTTTGACTTAAAACTACCTGAAATATATCTCCTAATTTTATATATTTTTTGGCCTTACTGATCATTTGTAAAAATCTATTTTTTGAGGTATTTGATTTTACTTTAATATTTTTTGATTTAAGTTCAGTATTATTATCCATATTTTTAGTTGTTGATTGTATCAGCAATCTAAAAAGATCTGATTTTACCTCATCATATTTTTTTTGATAATTTTTTATTTTTTCATCTTTATAGATATTTCTAATATAGAATATTTCTTTTTTTAAATTATCGTGAATTATAAGTGTTCTTGGTCGCAGAAGTCTTACATCAGGTATATTTAGATCATCCTTACAATTATTCGGAATTTTCTCTATATATCTTATAGAATCATAAGAGAAATATCCTGAAATTAAAGAACATATTTTTGGTAAACTTTTAGGTGTTTGAAATTTAAATTCCTCAATGATTTTCTCAATTAAATTTTCAGGTTTATCTTTAAGTTTAATTTTTTTTTTATTTTGAATTAGGTAAGAATTTTTATTTTTGAATTCCCATATCTTATCAGGATTTTTACCAAATATAGTATATCTTCCTTTGATTTTACCTTTTTCTACTGATTCAAAAATAAAGCTATTTTTTTCACTTAAAAAATTATCTATTAAATTTAAAATCTCTTGATCTTTTCCGATTTTATTGGAGGTATATATAATTTGATTTTTATTGCTTCTGTGTCGAAACTTAAAATCTTTGAAGCTTCGATTTATTATCATTGAAAGAAATTTTTAACTCGTTCTATTGTTTTTTGATTTAATGTTACATCATATCTACTATTAAGATAAAGATCGTAAGATTTTAACATATTATTTTTTAAATTTGAATTTTGTTTATTTATATATTCATTTATTTTATCTTTATTTTCCATTTTCTCATTTTGAAAATTTTTTATTTTAACGAGATAAATATTATCCATCTCATCATTTGCAAGAGTAAAAGAATTCACTGGCAATGAGTAAAGTAGTTTCACAGCTTTAATATCAAATTTATTATTATCTTTTATAGAGTTTAAAAATAAATTTTTAATTGTATTTTTCCCCATTTCTTCAAAATTCTTATTATTGAATTTTTTTTCATCAATTTTATTTATTAAATCTTTATTATATTGATATTTTTTTTTTTCATATATTAGTCCTAAGACCTCTTCCCTTAGAACGGGATCATTTAAATTTGGAGAACGTTGCTCTGATTTAAGTATTTTGTAAAGAATATAATCATCTTCTGACTCGATTATATCAAACCCATTATTTCTTGCTTCAAATATTTTTTTTTCTATATCGCTCTTATCGTAAGAAAACCTAAAATCTTTTATTTTTTTAGATTTTAAATTAAAATTTGTAATAATAGTCTCAAAAGGAAGCTCATTTGAAATATCAACCTCTATTTGGTCAATTTTATCAAAAAAAGCCTGATTAAATTCATCTACACCAACTAAATTTTTAGGATTTATTATAGAATAATCAAAATCAATATATTCCACTTTTAAATCATTCTTATTTTCTTCTAAAAATTTTTTTATATCATTATCTGTGAAACTACCTTTTTTTTTATAAAATTTGTTTAAATTTATATAATCTATCTCTAATTTTCTATTTTCTTCTTTATATAATTTTTTTACTAGAAATTGTGGAGAAGTTGTGCCAGAACCTATAAAATCAAATAGATTTTTTTGTAATTCTCGATTTTTTAATCTGATCTCAAATTGAGGTGCTGTTTGATTATTTTCAAGTAAAAATTTTTCATACTTTAATCTTTTAAAATTTCCTTTTTCATCTAAGAAATTTTTATTTTCCTTTATTAATTTCAACATTGTTTCTTTTGAGATTATCAAGTTATAATTGTCAATTTCCAAATCTAAAATTGTAGTTGAGATTAACCCAGATAATAATTCTTCAATAATATTATTATTCAAATTTTCCCTAATAGTATTTTGAGGTATTCCAGAATTACTAGCGTAATCAATAAACTCCTCTGTTGAAATATTTGATTTATTTATTTTGGCTATTGTATTTGTATTTCCACTACTAAACATACTTCCCATACCCCAAAACACAAAAGGAATAATCATTATAAAAACAAATATCCCTGCAAACTTTGTTTTGGCAAAATTTCTAAAACTACCTATCATTACTATATAAATTTATTGATCTATAAAAAGCAAACCTATAGATTAAATTTTAGTATAAGACAAATAAATATATGTATTTTATTGCTAATTGGAAAATGTTTGGTGGATTGAGCACATTGAATTCACTAAAAAAAGTAATCAAATTTCTAAAAATTTTTAAAAAATCAAAGAATATTAAAATTATTTATTGCCCACCAAGCACATTAATCCGTCCAATGTTTAAAAAGGTTATAAATTCTAAAATTCAAATCGGTGCTCAAAATTGTCATGAAAGTATTACTTATGGTGCCTCAACTGGTTCCATTAATCCTATGATGTTAAAAAATGTTGGGGCTAAGTATGTTATTCTAGGCCATTCAGAGAACCGAGAGTCTGGAGAGACAGATAAATTAATTAACTCAAAGATTAAAGCAGTAATTAAATCAGGTTTAAAAGTTATTTTTTGTATTGGTGAAACTATAGGTCAAAAAAGAAAAAAGATTACTAAAAAAACTTTGTCAAAGCAAATTTCTATAGGTTTACAAAATGTTAAGAGAAGAAAAAATATTGTAATTGCTTATGAACCTGTGTGGTCAATTGGGACGGGTGTAATACCTAAACCAGATGATTTAATTAACACTATCAATTTTATTAAAAAAAAAGTTAGAAATATTAAAGTTTTATATGGTGGTTCGGTAAATCCAAAAAATATTAATAAATTAAAATTGATAAAAAATATTGATGGATTTCTAATAGGAGGAGCCTCTCAAGATCCCAAAAAATTCATTGATATAATCAAAAAAACATATAATTAAACTCCATGGAAAATATATTGTTAGTACTGAATATTATACTTGCTTTAATTTTAGTTTTACTAGTTTTAATGCAAAAATCTGAGGGCGGAGCTCTTGGTATCGGAGTTTCTCAAGAAAACATGATGTTTTCAAAGTCAGCAGGAAATTTTATGACAAAAGCAACTGGTGTTGTTGCAACTCTATTCATTATATGTAGTTTAGCTTTGACAATTATATCTAGAGGAGATTTAGCACCCTCTACCTCAATTTTAGATCAAGTTGAGGAAGATACACCGGCTATTCCAGAAAATAATAATTAATACTTTTCATTTACTTTTTTATTAGTTATAAGATACTTCCATGGCGCGATATATATTTGTCACTGGCGGCGTGGTTTCATCACTAGGTAAAGGTCTCTCTTCTGCATCACTTGCTTATTTGTTAAAATCTCAAGGATACAAAGTTAGATTAAGAAAAATGGATCCATATTTAAATGTAGATCCTGGAACAATGAGCCCATTTCAACATGGAGAGGTTTTTGTAACAGACGATGGTGCTGAAACTGACTTGGATTTGGGTCATTATGAAAGATTTACAAATATTTCATCTAAACAATCAGACAACATTACAACTGGTCGTATTTACAGCGATGTCATTAAAAAAGAAAGAAAAGGTGGGTATCTTGGAAAAACTGTTCAAGTAATACCTCACATTACAAATCGAATAAAAGAATTTATTAGAAAAGATATTACAAATGAAGATTTTGTAATATGTGAAATAGGTGGAACAGTTGGAGATATTGAAAGTTTGCCATTTGTGGAAGCTATAAGACAATTTTCGAACGAACATGGTAAATCAAAAACATTATTTATTCACTTAACTTTTGTTCCATTTTTAAAATCGTCAGATGAAATTAAAACTAAACCTACACAACATTCCGTCAAAGAGTTGAGAAGTATTGGTATTCAACCAGACATAATTATTTGTAGATCTCAACAATCTATACCATTAGATCAAAGAAAAAAGATATCCTTATTTTGTAATGTTCCTATAGATAACGTAATTGAAACGGTAGATGTTAGAACAATTTACGAAGCACCAATTAGTTTTTATAATCAAAAACTTGATAAACAAGTTCTTAAATTCTTTAAACTTAAACCTAAAAAAAGAGCCAATTTAAATCCGTGGAAAAAAATAACTAACATTGTCTTAAAGACAAAAAAATCGGTAAATATCGCAATAATTGGAAAATATGTAAATTTAAAAGATGCATATAAATCTTTGGATGAAGCCTTGGTTCATGGTGGAATTGCAAATAATTTAAAAGTAAACTTAATAAGAATAGAGTCTGATAACTTGAAAAATAATGAAGTCAAAACAAAACTTAAAAACGTATCAGGTTTATTGATACCTGGGGGTTTTGGCAAAAGAGGAACAGAGGGGAAAATTTCTGCAATTAAATATGCAAGAGAAAACAAAATACCATTTCTTGGCATTTGTTTTGGAATGCAAATGGCTATAGTTGAATTTGCTCGAAATAGATTAAAGATTAAAAAAGCTGGGTCAACAGAACTAGAAAGCAAATGCTACCCGGTAATTGGTCTAATCAATGAATGGGATAAAAATGGAAAAATAATAAAAGGTACAAATAAAGATCTAGGTGGAACAATGAGATTAGGCTTATATGAAGCAAAATTGAAAAATAATTCTGCCATAAATAGAATATATAAATCTAGCTCTATTAAAGAAAGACATAGACATAGATATGAAGTTAACAATAAACTTAAAGATCAATTTGAAAATAAAGGATTAATTTTTTCAGGAATGTCACCAGATAATAAATTACCAGAAATAATTGAGCTTAAAAATCATCCATGGTTTATAGGTGTCCAGTTTCATCCTGAATTTAAATCTAGACCTTTGGCTCCTCATCCTTTATTCTCTTCATTTATCAAGGCATCGAAAAATCATAAATGAGTAGTATTAAAGTAAATTGTAATAAAATAGAGATCTCAAACGATAGTAAATTATGTATTATTGCAGGCCCCTGTCAGCTTGAAACTGAACAACATGCAATCGATATGGCAGGTAAAATACAAGATATTACTAAGAAATTTGGTGTCGGATTTATATATAAAACATCTTTTGACAAAGCAAACAGAACAAGTCTTAAAGGTAAAAGAGGAGCAGGCTTAGATGCTTCTCTTCCAGTTTTTGATAAAATAAAGAAAGAGTTCGACATACCAATCTTAACTGACATCCATAACATTGAACAATGTTCAATTGTTTCAAGTCATGTTGATGTTTTACAAATACCAGCTTTTCTGTGTCGTCAAACAGATTTATTAGTCGCTGCTGCAAAAACAAATAAAATTGTTAATGTAAAAAAAGGTCAATTTTTAGCTCCATGGGATATGGTAAATGTAACAAAAAAAATTTCAGACTCAGGAAATAAAAATATTTTAGTAACTGAAAGAGGAGCAAGTTTTGGTTATAACACTTTAGTCTCAGACATGAGAGCATTACCTATTATGGCTAAAAATGGTTACCCAGTTATTTTTGATGCCACTCATTCAGTCCAACAGCCAGGTGGCCTTGGTGAAAAAAGTGGGGGACAAAGAGAGTTTGTAGAACATTTAGCAAGAGCAGCAGTTGCAGTTGGAGTTGCTGGAGTTTTTATAGAAACTCATCAAGATCCAGATAATGCTCCATCAGATGGTCCAAATATGATTCCATTAAACAAATTGGAAAATCTATTAAAACAATTAATTGACATAGACAATTTGATTAAAAAATAAGTGAGTAAAATTTCAAAAGTAAAAGCCCGACAAGTTTTCGATAGCAGAGGTAATCCGACAATAGAAGCTGAGGTTTTTGTTAAAAGTCAAAGTGCAACAGCAATTTGTCCCTCAGGAGCATCGACAGGAACTTATGAAGCTTTTGAAAAAAGAGATAAAAACAATAAAAGATACTTAGGAAAAAGCGTTCTTAATGCAATTAGTTTAGTCAACACTAAAATTTCAAATAAACTCAAAGGACAAAGTATACATGACCAAGAGAATATAGATTCTATAATGATTAATTTAGATGGAACTAGACAAAAAACAAATTTGGGAGCAAACTCCATATTAGCTGTATCAATGGCAGCAAAAAAACTTTCAGCAAAAATTAAGAAACAACCATTGTATAAAACTTTTTTTATAAAGAATAATTTTAAGTTACCACTTCCACTTATGAATATAATTAACGGTGGGGCACATGCTAATAATGGTTTAAGAATTCAAGAATTTATGATCAGACCAGATCGAGCAAAAAATTTTTCTGATGCGATGAGGATTTGTTTTTTAGTGATTAAAAATTTGAGTAAAATTATAGAGAATAAAGGATTATCTACATCTGTAGGAGATGAGGGTGGATTTGCACCAATGATTGACAATAATAATCAAGCATTGGATTTAATTGTTTCAGCTATAAGAAAATCAGGCTTTGTAAATGGTAAAGATGTTTCAATTTGTTTAGACGTAGCTGCGAACGAATTATATAAAAAAAATAAGTATTCTATTCATTCTAAAAACTATGTCTCTGTCAAAAAATCTATTCAAGAATATAAAAAAATAGTTAATAAGTATAAGATTAAATCAATCGAGGATCCTTTTGCAGAAAATGATTGGATGTCATGGAGTAAGTTATTGAAATCTCTTCAAAATGTTCAGATTGTAGGTGATGATCTTTATGTTACTAATCTTGAGCGACTTAAGAAAGGATTTTTGAATTTATCATCAAATGCAATTTTAATTAAACTTAATCAAATCGGCACTGTTTCAGAGACTTTAGACGTAATTAGATTTGCTCAAACTATAGGTTTTAAAACAATTATTTCTCATAGATCTGGTGATAGTGAAGATACATTTATTGCTGACCTTGCTGTTGGTACTAATTCAAATCAAATAAAAACTGGATCTTTAGCTCGATCAGAAAGAGTTGCTAAATATAATCAACTATTAAGAATAGAGGAAGAGCTTGGAAAAAAATCTAGAATGAATAAGATTTATTAATGTTAAAAAGATTAAAAAATAATTATTTCTTATTAGTATCTATTTTCTTAGTTTTATATTTTTTTTTTAATCTTTTATCAGGAGAAAGAGGATTAATTTCATATTATGAAAAAAAACAAATTTTAAATAATTTAAAAATAAAGGAATCATCATTAAAAAATCAAATAAATGACTTGGATTTTAAAAATTCATTATTAAGTGACAATCTAGATCTTGATTATATTGAGACTTTAATTAGAGAAAGGTTCTTATATGGTAAAAAAAATGAAAAAATTTATATTATAAAAAAAGATGACACGAAAAATTAAAACGAGACATCCTGAAAAAGTCAAAAATCCAGTTAATCCTATTAAAAAAAAACCAGACTGGATAAGATCGAAATTAATTAATAGTAAAGAATTTTTTACCACAAAAACTGTTGTTAACAGGAGTAATCTTGTGACGGTATGCCAAGAAGCTAATTGTCCAAATATCACTGAGTGTTGGAGCAAAAGACATGCTACGTTTATGATTATGGGAGACACATGTACTAGAGCTTGTGCATTTTGTGATGTTAAAACCGGTAAACCAGAAAAATTAGATCCATTTGAGGATATTAAAATAGCTAATGCAGTTAAAAAATTAAATTTAAGACATGTAGTGATTACCTCTGTTGACAGAGATGATTTACCAGACGGTGGATCAAATCATTTTAAAAAAGTAGTTGAAACTACCAGAAAAAAAAATCCAGATACTACTATTGAGGTTTTAACACCAGATTTTTTAAGAAAAGGAGACTCCTATAAAAAATTACTTGAAGCAGATTTAGATGTATTTAATCATAATATTGAAACTGTGCCGAGACTGTATTTGAAAGTTAGACCAGGGGCCAGGTATTTTGCATCACTAGAACTTCTAAAAAATGCAAAAAAAGATAACACAAAAGTGTTCACTAAATCAGGAATAATGGTTGGTCTTGGAGAGGAGCATGATGAAATATTACAAGTTATGGATGACTTAAGATCTGCAAATGTAGATTTTATTACAATTGGTCAGTATCTTCAGCCATCTGTGAAACATCATCCTCTTGAAAGATATTATCATCCAGATGAATTTAAAGAATTAGAACTTATTGCAAAATCAAAAGGTTTTCTTTTAGTTTCATCATCTCCTTTGACCAGATCTTCTTATCATGCTGACGAGGATTTTGCTAAACTTCAAAAAAATAGATTGAAATTTAATTAATGCCAAAAGCTTCTGTAAAGAGGTTGATTGAATGTCAAAAAAAAGATTTAATAAATCTTGTTCTTGATATTGAAAAATACCCTCAGTTTGTTCCTTTTTGTTATGATGCAAAAATCTACGAAAATAAAAATGAAGGTGATTTACAAAAAATAATCGCCGATCTTACAATTGGTAAAGGACCATTTAAAGATACATACAAAAGCGATGTTTCTTTTGATAAAAAAAATGACTCTATCTTTGTTAAAAATATAGAGGGACCATTAAACCATTTAACAAACAACTGGAAGTTTATTTACAAAAATAACGGTATTACAGAGGTCACTTTTGATATCGATTTTGAAATTAAAAACAAGTTTTTAAATTCTTTAATGGTTGTTTCTTTTCAATTTGGTTTAGAAAAAATAGCGGATGCTTTTCAGAAGAGAGCTGAAGAGCTATTTAGCAACTCTAAGAACTAAATTTAAAGCTTTTTTAACAGTAGCTTTTTGAATTAAAGATCTTTTTTTACTTTTAAATAAACACTTATTTATGTGAATTTTATCACCTTTTTTAACACCAATATAAACCAAACCCACAGGCTTTTGTTTAGTACCACCTTTAGGTCCTGCAATACCAGTTATTGAGACATTGATATTAGCTTTAGATATCTTGGATAAATTATTAACCATTGCATAACAACATTCATAACTAACAGCACCATATTTCTTAATAATATTTTTGCTTACTTTTAAAATCTTAATTTTTGCTTGGTTAGAGTAGGTAACTAAACCTAAATTAAATACTTTTGATGCACCACTAATAGAAGTAATAGTGCTGGCAAGTTTTCCTCCAGTACACGACTCTGCTAATGAGATTTTAAGTTTTTTTTTAGTTAATAGTCTTATTAAAGAGTTCATTATATAAAATAACTACTTAAAACCATAAAACAAATTAAAGATAAAACAACATAAAATCCCGCACAAACGTCGTCCATAATTACTCCAAAACTATTCTTAAAGTTTTTATCAAAAAAATTTACAGGAAATGGTTTTGCAATATCAAAAAATCTAAATAATACAAAACAAACACCATAAAAAATTAATGCTTCATTTGGTGATTTTTCAGTACCATGTGAAACTTCATAAAGATAAATTGGTATCGATTGGCCAATAAATTCATCAATAATAACCTCCTTAGGATCCTTATTTTCATTACCTTTAATATGATTTGCTACAGCTGAAAAAGATAAAACAAAAATTAATACCAAAAGCGTTAATATAAAAGTTGAAGATAAATTAAATATATGAAAAAAAAAGTATAAAATAATCACTGTAGCGAATGATCCAAAAGTACCTGGAATTTTTGGAATTTTCCCTAAACCAAACATGGTAACAAACAAAGTATTAATAGTTTTAATCATATTTTGATATTGAAATTATAACTTCACAGGCAATAGCTTTTTCTTTTCCTATTAGTCCAAGTTTTTCCACAGTTTTACCTTTTAAATTTATTAAACCTTTATCTAAAGTTGTTAGTTTTGATATTGAATTTATTATTTTTTCTCGATATTTTGAAACTTTAGGTTGTTCACAAATTAAATTAATATCTAAATTATTTATGGTAAAATTGGATCTATAGAGATCTTTTATAATCGGCTTTAACATTTTGGAAGACTTTATATTTTTAAATTTTTTTGTGTTTGGAAAATACGTTCCAATATCTTTTTTAATTGTTGCACCCAAAATAGCATCTGTAATAGCGTGTAAAATTACATCGCCATCAGAATGACCTTTTAGTCCAGAATGAAAGGGTATTTTAATGCCACCAAGGTAGAGCTTTTTATTTCTGACTAATTTATGAATATCAAAACCTAAACCAAAAAACGTTTTTGAGGTCTTTATGTCATCCAGATAAGTAATCTTGTTGTTTTGTTTTTCTCCTTGTATAAACTTTACTTTGTAGTCTTTATCTATAAAAAGTGTTGCTTCATCAGTTATTTTATTTTCCTGTTTAATAGAGAGTTCATACAATTCTTTAAATCTAAATGCTTGAGGAGTTTGTGTAAATAAAGCTTTATCCCTATTCAAATTAAATAGGTTATTTTTAAATTTATATTTAATAGTATCATTCGGCTTGATAAAAGGAATGACAGCTTTATTTTTTTTTAGATGATGGATCAAACTTGTAAGTAGTTTTATTGTAAAATCTGGTCTTGCCGCATCGTGTATAAGAATATTATTTGGCCTATATTTTTTTAAGTATTTTAGAGCGTTTCTTGAGGAATCTGACCTTTCTTTACCGCCTTTTATAATTGTAATATCTCTATAATACTTTTTTTTTTTAAAATGTTGCAAATTATTTGTAACAACCAAAATTCTTTTAAAGAGTTTTGAATTAAGAGATTTTTCAATGGAATGATCTATAATCTCCTTATTTTTATAAATAAAGAATTGCTTAAGTTTTTTTTTATGAAATCTCTTACTTTTTCCAGCAGCCAATATTACAAAATAGTTGTTCATTCTTTTAAATGTTATAATTCTAATTCATGATTGAATTTTTGAAAAAAAATATATTCATAATCTTTCTATCTAGTATCACACTATTTTTAGGTTTTTTAACTTTTTTAACATTTATTGATCGAAGTTTTATAGAGTTAAGTCAAAAAAATTTACAATATTTGTTAATTTTAAATATTTTATTACTTTTAGCTTTATTTATACTCATTTTTTTAGAAGTAAAAAAATCAATTAAAAATGATGTAGACAAAGATGGTCTTAAATCTAATAAAAGATACATTACTTATTTTTCACTATTTACATTAATTCCATCTATTTTAATTTCTATTTTTTCTCTTTTTTTATTCTCTTTTGCATTAGAAAAATATTTTGATAAAAAAGTAACTACAGTTGTAAATAATTCATATGAACTTGCTAAAAGCTATGTTCAACAAGTTAGAAATAAAATTGAGTCTGATATTGTTTTAATTGCTTTTGATACAAATAAAAGTGCAAAATTTCTAAATGATAATAATAAAGAATATACAAGATTTTTAAAAACACAAAAACTGATAAGAGATATTGATGAAATACATATAATTGACCAAAATAAAAAATTATTATTTTCAAATATTGACAATTTATCCAATTATACCCCTCCTATTGATGGAGCGCTAAAACTAGTGTTAGATGATGACAGACCATTAAAAATTATCAATGCACCTGAAAATATCTCTGCAGCTATTATCAGGCTTCAGGCTTTTGAAAATAGATTTTTATACGTAGTAAAATATCTTGATAAAAATATTTCAAAATACCTTACCGAATCTCAAGAAGCGATAAATTTTTATTACACAGTTGAGGATAGAAGTACTGGTATTAAAATTTCATTTGCAATTATCTATATAATAGTGGTCGCATTATTACTTTTTATCTCCATAACTATTGCTATCAAATTTTCTTCAAGATTTTTTAGATCAATTAATAATTTAATATCAGCTTCAAATGCAATAGGTGAGGGTGATCTTACTGCAAAAGTTCCTGAAATTAAAACTGATAAGGATATGGAAAGGTTGAATAAAAATTTTAATTCAATGATTGTAAGATTAAAAAATCAGCAAGAAAAATTGATAATAAACGAAAGACATGAAGCATGGGGAAATTTAGCCAGAAAACTTGCTCACGAAATTAAAAATCCACTTACTCCTATACAACTAACTATTGATAGGATTAAAGAAAAATACTCTAAAAAAGTTGATACTAATGAGAAAGATAATTTTGAAGATAATTTAAAAATCATAAATAATCAAATTAAACAGATTGAAAATTTAGTTAATGAATTTTCTGATTTTGCTAGAATGCCTAAACCAGTCTTAAAAAAAAATGATCTTATAAGTATTATTAAAGATAATATTAAATTGTTATCAGAAATAGATACCTCAATAAATCTAAATTTAATCTCTAAAAAGTCTATAATTTCACTCCAAAGTGATAGAGAACAAATAAGTAGAGTAATTTTTAATTTAATCAAAAACTCAATTGAAAGCATTCAACAAAAAGCTGAAAAAACAGGCAATTTTGACAAAATTATTGATATTGAAATTTATGAGAAAAGTAACCAAATATATATTATAATAGCAGATAATGGATTAGGATTTGAAAACTTTACAAATAACCTAAATGAAATTTTAAAACCATATGTTACAACCAAAAAAAATGGTACAGGACTAGGTCTCTCAATTGTAAATAAGATTATTAATGATCATAATGGAAGATTAAATTTTTTTTCAATTCTAAATGGAGCTAAAGTAGAAATTATATTTAATTAGATGAGTGTAGAAATTTTAATTGTTGATGATAATTCAGATATTAGAAATATTCTGAATGAATTGATTATAGATGCTGGATACAAAACTAGAGTTGCAGCAAATTATAATCAGGCACTTAGTGAAATAGACAAAAAAATGCCTGATGTTGCCATTCTTGATGTAAAATTAGATAAAGGTGATAGTGATGGAATTCAACTTTTAACCCATATAAAATCCAAAAATCATGATGTGCCAGTTATTATGATCTCGGGGCATGCCAATATAGAAATGGCTATTAATTCATTAAAACATGGTGCATTTGAATTTGTTGAAAAACCTTTCGACCGTGCGAGGTTATTAAATTTTATAAATAGAGCCGTAGAAAATTTAAATCTTAAAAACCAGAATAGAGAATATGAGAATAAACTCTTTTCGTCATATGACTTAATTGGAGATAGTAGAAATATATCCACTATACGAGATCAAATTGAAAAAATTTCTATTACAGAGAGTAGAATTTTTATTAATGGTCCTTCAGGATCAGGTAAGGAATTAATTGCAAGGAAAATTCATAAAAAATCTAGGAGAAAGGGAAATGCATTTATAATAATTAATGGTGCCTTATTAGATAATAATAAATATGAGCTTGAATTATTTGGTGAAGAAAAGAGTGATGGTTCAATATCTTATGGTGCCTTAGAAAAAGCAAATAAAGGAACTTTGTTAGTTGATCAGGTATCAGAAATCCCTTTAGACATCCAATCAAAAATTTTAAGAGTTCTTACAGATCAAAAGTTCAAAAGAGTAAATGGAAATAGTGATATTAATGTCGACGTGAGATTAATTTGTTCTTCAAGTAAAGATTTAAAAAAAGAAATTGAATATGGAAATTTTAGAGAAGATTTATTTCATAGATTAAATGTTTTCGAAATAAGCATCAAACCTTTAAAGGAAAGAATTTCAGATATCCCACTTTTGATTAATTATTTTTCAAAACAAATATCTGAAAGTTATAAAATAAAAATGTTGGATATTGATGAGAATAATAGTTATATTTTAAATCATGATTGGCACGGTAACGTAAGAGAATTAAGAAACTTGATCGAAAGAATCGGAATTTTGCAACCAAACACTCAAGATAAAATCTCAAATATCATCAAGGAATCGTTAAAAAGTAATAATAATATTACTAAAGTAAATGAAAATAGCTTGTCTGTACCACTAAAACAAGCTAGAGAAAAATTTGAAAAAGAGTATTTAACTATACAATTAAAAAAATTTAATGGGAATATATCTAAAACAGCTACTTTTGTTGGAATGGAAAGAAGCGCCCTTCACAGGAAGCTCAAAGGTCTTGGTATAAAAGAATTTAATTAATATGAATATTATAATTTGTGGTGCTGGTAGGGTAGGATTTACTATCTCTAAATTATTGAGTGAGCAGGGTCACTCTATTACTGTAATTGACCAATCAAGTGAAGATATACAGAAAATTAATGACACTTTAGACGTTAAAGCAATTGTAGGAAAAGCAACATATCCCTCAATTCTAGAAAAGGCTAATGCAACTGAAACAGACATGATAATTGCAGTCACTAGAAATGACGAAATTAATATGTTAATTTGTCAGATAGCGTTTTCAATATTTAATATACAAAAAAAAATCGCTAGAATAAGATCACAAGATTATCTTAATCCTAAATTTACAAGAGTCTATAATAAAGAAAACTTACCAATAGATGTTATTATTTCACCTGAAATCGAAATAGCAAGATCGATTCAAAGAAAGTTAGAGGCACCAGGTGCACTTGATAGCGTACCATTTGCAGATAATCAAATTAGACTACTAGAAATTCTAATAAAAAATAATTGTAAATTAATAGGTTTAAAGTTAAATGAATTGACTAAAAAATTTCCTAGTCTTGATGCAAATATTATTGCTATTATAAGGGGTGACAAATCTTTCATCCCAAAAAAAAATGATATAATTGGAGAAAATGATAAAATTTATGTAATTATTAATTCCTCTCAGATGCCAGAAACTTTAGAGGCATTTGGCCATACAGAAAAGATATCTAAAAAAGTTTTGATAATTGGAGGTGGAAATATAGGTTATAACCTTGCAAAAAATATTGAAGAAACTCTAGAAGGTGTAAGAGTAAAAATTGTTGAAAAACAAAAATCTCGTGCAGAATATATTGCTAATGAACTAAATAATACGATTGTTATTAATGGTGATGGATTAGACGAAGAGGTTCTATCTGAGGCAAATTTGGATGAAGCCGAAACTGTTCTTGCACTAACTAACGATGATGAAGACAATTTAATGGTAAGTGTTCTTGTTGAAAAATTTGTAAAGGATCAAAAAAATATTGAGAATAAAAGAACAATGGCTCTAGTTAATAAGCCAAATTATTCTTTATTACAATCTTCTCTTAAAATTGATGATTTAATAGATCCAAGAATGAATACAGTTTCAAGTATTTTAAAACATGTCCACAAAGGAACAATAGAAAATGCCTATACAATATCCAATGGTGAATATGAAGTCATAGAGGCTGAAATTATTGAAACTTCTGAATTGGTCAATAAAGAATTAAAAAATGCAGATTTACCAGATCAAATAAAAATTGGAGCTGTCCTGAGAGATAAAAAAGTTATTATTCCAAAATCGAACTTTATTTTTCAAAATGATGATCAAGTAGTTCTTATTGTTAAAAAAGATACTATACCTGTTGTTGAAAATCTTTTTAGATTGAGTTCTGTATAATTGAATGTTTGGATTACAGATTAAATATTTAAGTTTTTTTTTTGGTATAATTTCAATATTGTCTTTTTTTAATATAATCTATTCATATTATTTTAACCTTTATTTAAATTTAGATACATATTATATCACTTTAGTATCATCTATTATTATTTTTTTGACTTTCTTAAAATTTGGAAAAGAAAATAAAAAGATAAGTATTTTTGATAAAATATTAACTATATTTTTTGGTTACTTATTAATTCCACTAATTTTATCTATTCCGTTTTATTTCAGCATTTATAATTTAACATTTCTAAACTCCTTTTTTGAGTCTATCTCTGGTTTCACATCAACAGGATTTACTATATTTGAAAACATTAAACTTATAGACCAAAGTCTAATACTTTGGAGATCCTCAATTCAATGGATAGGTGGTTTGTATTTTTTATTCTCAATTATATATCTTATAGATATCTATGATGAAAGTTTTAAAAAAACATTAACTAATTTTACGTCCTTTAATAGTTCAGAAAGTTTTAAACAGGCAACCAAAATATTCATATTATATTCATCACTAACAGTGCTCATATTCATATTATTGAATTTATTTTCAATAAGAACCTTTGATTCGTTAAATCTAGCTTTAACAATAATTTCATCTGGCGGTTTTTTACCAGCCAATGATCTTTCAAATATAATAAAAGATAATTCTCAGGTTATAATTATTTCAATTTTAATGCTTTTATCTTTTTTCAGTTTATTTTTTATTTATAATTTATTGTTTTCAAAAAAAAATAATATTAATTTTTTTTATGAAGATTTACATTTGGTAATATATTTAATAGCTGTAATAACTATTTTTTTTCTTTTTTTTAGTTTTAATTATAATTTTTCATATAATCTTTTAGCTATAACTAGTAGTATATCAAATATTGGATTTTCATTAAATACACAGCAATCAAATTTAAATTTTATTTATTTAATACTAGTAATTATAGGTGGGTCTTTTTTTTCGACAAGTTCTGGCTTAAGATTTATAAAAATTTATTCACTTTTAAAATTCTCTTTGAATCAAATTTTGTCTTTTAGTAAACCAAAAAATGTGTTTATGAATAAACTAATTTTTACCAAGATTAATTTTAATCTTGATGAAATTAATAAATATTTTTTATCAATAATTATATTTATCTTATCTTTTTTTACTTTAGCATCATTATTAAGTTTAAATGGGGTAGATTTTATTAGTTCTTTAAAATTATCTATTTTAACATTGATGAACACAGTCAATTCTTCAATTTATGGTTTAGATAATTTCGATTTTAACAATCTTGCGTTTTTTACAAAATATTGTCTAATTTTCTTTATGATTGTTGGTAGAATAGAGTTATTAACAATTTTACTTCTTATAAAAAAATTTCTTTTTAAAAGTTAGATAATTATTGTATATGTATGTTTGATTTAGCTGCGCCCTTAGCTCAGCTGGATAGAGCATCGGTTTTCTAAACCGAGGGTCGGAGGTTCGAATCCTCCAGGGCGCGCCATCAAAAGACCAAAATGGGTTTCTATGCCATATAATTTGGTCTGTTTTAATTAATTTTATCTTGAAGAGTTATTTTTTACGTGCTTAAATTATGGATATTCAAAAGCGATTTTGAATTATTTGTTAACAAATAAATAAACAATAGGAAGAAATATGTTTAAATACTTAAAACAATTAACTTCTTTAGTTGCTATGGTAACTGTGTTGTTCACTTTTACAACTGAGTCTATGGCCGCTAAAAAATCTAAAACACTTAAAAACACTCAAAAAAAGGGTTTTGTAAGATGTGGAGTATCTCAAGGTCTTCCAGGATTTTCTAACGCTGATGCTGCGGGAAATTGGACTGGTATAGATGTTGATGTATGTAGAGCTGTAGCTGCTGCAGTATTAGGTGATGCAAACAAAGTTAAGTTTACACCACTAAGTGCTAAAGAAAGATTTACTGCTTTAACTTCTGGTGAGATCGATATCTTATCAAGAAACACAACTTGGACACTTTCTAGAGATGCTGATATCGGACTTACTTTCGTTGGAGTAAATTTCTACGATGGTCAAGGTTTCATGGTAAGAAAAAGTTCTGGTATTACTTCAACAAGTCAATTCAAAGATGGTATCTCAGCTTGTACAAACATTGGTACAACAACTGAGTTAAATATGAGAGACTTTTTTAATTCAAAGGGTATCAAATATGAACCAGTAGCTTTTGAAAAAGCTGATGAAGTTGTAGCTGCATACGATGCAGGTAGATGTGATACATACACTACTGATAAATCGGGTCTTGCTGCTCAAAGAACAAAAATGTCTAATCCAGATGAACACTTAGTGTTACCTGAAACTGTTTCTAAAGAGCCTTTAGGACCAGTCGTAAGACAAGGTGATTCCGTATGGGAAGACATCGTTAGATGGTCTTTGAACACTATGATCGAAGCTGAAGAGTATGGTATTACTTCAGCAAATGCTGACATGATGAAAACTTCAGATAATCCAGCTATCAAAAGATTAGTTGGTGCTGAAGGTGAAATGGGTGCAGCATTCGGTTTAGATAATGAGTGGAACTTAAGAATTATCAAACAAGTTGGAAATTATGGTGAAAGTTATAAGAGAAATATAGCTGACACTGGTATTTTACCAGACAGAGGTCCAAATGAATTATGGACTAAAGGTGGTATTTTATACGTTCCACCATCAAGATAATTTTAGTTATAAATTACTTAAAAAGGGCTAGATTTTTCTAGCCCTTTTTTTTTAAACTCATATATAATCTTTAAAGTGAATTTCAAACTTAAAGATATAGGTCCACAATTAATGACAGTTATTGCTGTTGTTCTTGTCTTTGGTTTTTTTACTTATAATGCACAAGTCAATATGGAGAATAGAGGTATTGATTTTGGTTATGGATTTTTATCGCAAGAGTCGTCATTTGACGTCCAATTTTCTTTAATTGAGTATGACGGATCTCATTCATATTTTAGAGCTTATTTAGTTGGTTTACTAAATACTATCCTTGTTTCAGTTATTGGAATTTTTTTTGCAACTATTCTTGGTGTAATAGTTGGTATAGCAAGGCTATCACCTAATTACCTAATAAATAAATTTGCTGCCTTTTATGTAGAATTTTTTAGAAATATACCCTTACTTTTGCAAATATTTTTTTGGTATTTTGCTGCTTTAAGAGCTTTGCCACTTCCACAAGATGCCGAAGCAATGTTTGGAGTTACATTTTTAACAATAAAAGGTTTGTTTGTACCTGCTTTTATTTGGCAAAACTTTAATATTTTCTTTTATTCGATAGTCGCCGCCATTATTGCAATAATAGTAATACGCTATCAAGCAAAAAGACTACAAGAAACTCAGGGTAAACAAACACCAGTTTTACTTATATCGATAGGTTTAATTTTGATTTTACCACTTATAAGTTTTTTGATTGGTGGAGTAAGATTATCATTTGAAGTTCCTGTTTTAAAACAGCTAGCGACTACATCATTTATTTATGAGGGTGGTGTAAGTTTACCTCCTGAATTGATAGCTTTAGCGCTATCTTTATCCTTATATACAGCAACATTTATAGCCGAATGTGTTAGAGCAGGAATTCAAGGTGTTGGTAAAGGTCAAAAAGAGGCTGCTGCATCAATTGGTTTAACCCCAAATCAGGTACTCAAGTTAGTAGTGATGCCTCAGGCGCTAAGAATAATAATACCACCTACAACAAATCAATATCTTAATCTTACTAAAAATTCTTCACTAGCTGCAGCTATAGCTTATCCTGATCTAGTACTTGTTTTTGCTGGAACAGCTTTGATGCAAACAGGTAAGGCAATTGAAATAGTATCTATTACAATGCTTACATATTTATCTCTAAGCATAGCAATTTCATTATTTATGAATTGGTACAATAACAAAATAGCAATTCAGGAAAAATAATGTCTAAAATAAACTTTTTAAAACCAGATAAATCTAATCTTTATACCTTTTTATATCTGGGTACTTTTTTATTTTTTGTTAGTGTTTTAGATGTTC
>CABXSO010000008.1 GCA_902514945.1 uncultured Pelagibacteraceae bacterium
AGGATTTAAAGCCGATTAAAAGAGATATCAATATCCCAGAGGCTATTACTGTAAGAGAGTTGGCTAATAGAATGGCAGAGCAATCTAGTAATGTAATTAAGTATCTTTTTGGTATGGGTGTTTCAGTTACAATTAACCAAACCTTAGCAGCTGATACAGCAGAATTTTTAGTAAAAGAATTCGGTCATAATCCTATTAGAGAGGAAAAAGCCGAAGAAATAATTCAGAAGATTAAAGCTTTAAGAACTGAAAACTTAAAAAATAGACCTCCAATAGTTACAATTATGGGACATGTTGATCACGGCAAAACTTCACTATTAGATGTTTTGAGAAGCACAAATGTAGTTTCAGGAGAGTTTGGGGGAATAACACAACATGTAGGAGCATATCAGATTGAAAGTCAGGGGAGTAAATTGACGTTTATAGATACTCCGGGTCATGCTGCTTTCACTGAAATGAGAGCCAGAGGATCTCAACTAACTGATGTTGTAGTGCTAGTAGTTGCAGCAGATGATGGTGTAAAACCTCAAACTATAGAATCAATTAAACATGCCAAAGCTGCAAATGTACCAATTGTTGTAGCAATAAATAAATGTGATTTACCTGAGGCTGATCCTCAGAAAATCAAAAATCAATTGTTAGAACATGAACTAATTGCAGAGGATTTATCTGGTGATACTTTGATGGTAGAAATTTCAACTAAAACAAAAAAGAATTTAGATAAGCTTGTCGAATCAATAATTCTTCAAGCAGAAATTTTAGATCTAAAAACGGATTATGATTCAAAAGCTACTGGTATTGTTCTTGAATCAAAAATTGATACAGGTAAAGGACCAGTTGTAAATATAATTGTGACCACTGGTACACTTAAAAAAGGTGATTTTTTTGTTAGTGGTTTAAAATGGGGGAAAATTAGAGCCATAGTTAACGATAAAG
Source organism: uncultured Pelagibacteraceae bacterium (assembly GCA_902514945.1). Classification (GTDB taxonomy): domain Bacteria; phylum Pseudomonadota; class Alphaproteobacteria; order Pelagibacterales; family Pelagibacteraceae; genus Pelagibacter. The sequence goes on from CABXSO010000008.1 coordinate 937, forward strand.
GTAAAAATATAAATGAAGCTTTTCCATCCACGCCTGTAGAAATTTTAGGAATCAATGGTGCATCTAAAGCTGGAGATGACTTTATAGTATTTGAAAGTGAGAAAGAGGTAAAATCATTGAGTGAAACTAGAGCTCAGGAAAAAAAAGAATGTCAGGATTATTAACGCCAGACGTCGAAGAAAAAGTTATAGGATCGGCGCAAATTTTGGAAATTTTTAAAGTATCTGGTGCTGGCAAAGTTGCTGGTTCAAAAATAACTGATGGTGAAATAAATAACACCTCAGATGTTCGCATTATTAGAGATGGAACGATTATTTATACAGGTAAAGTTTCGACAATATTTAGAGAAAAAAACCAGGTAAAACAGGTTAATACCGGACAAGAATGTGGAATAACGGTTGAGGATTATATGGATTTTCAAAAAAACGACATTATAGAAGCATTTAGTGTTACATCTACAGAGAGGTCAATTTAATGGCAGATAAAATTGGAAAACCATTGTCTCAAAGACAATTAAGAGTTGGTGAAATGATCAAACAATCTTTAAGCATGATTTTTTTAAGAAATGAAGCTAAGGTGCCGAATTTAGAGACAAATACTATAACAGTTACTGAGGTGAGGATGAGTCCAGATTTAAAAATTGCAAAAGCATATGTTCTTCCACTTGGAGGAAAAGATGCGGAAGAAACAATTTATGTTTTAAAAGAATACTCATTCTTAATAAGAAAAATTTTATCACAAAAAGTGGTTATGAAATTTTTACCAAAATTACTTTTTAGAAAAGACGAGTCTTTTGAGTATGCAGAAAAAATAGAAAATTTAATTAAACAAACAAATAAATAGAAAGAAATGTATGAATAAAAAAGCACAAGAACTTGCAATGCATGACAAAGACAGAGGATCCTCTGAAATTCAAATTGCTTTGTTAACTGAAAAAATTGAGAACCTCTCAACACATATTAAACAATTCAAAAAAGACAAGCATTCATCTGTTGGATTATTGAGAGCAGTCAATAGAAGAAAAAAATTGTTAGAATACTTAAAAAAAAATAAAATTGATTCTTACAAAAATGTACTGTCAAAATTGAATTTAAGAAAATAGAAGTCAAGTTAGATAGAACGAAATGGAACGAAACGAACGAAACGGAAATGAAATGTTTAAAGTATATAAAAAGGAAATTGAAGTAGCAGGAAAGAAAATAAGCTTAGAAACAGGCAAAGTAGCAAGACAAGCAGACGGAGCAATAATAGCAACATCCGGTGAGACAGTTATTTTAGCAACAGTAGTAGGAGCAAAGAAAATAAATCCAGACATGGATTATTTCCCATTATCTGTAAACTACCAAGAAAAATATTATGCAGGTGGAAAAATACCTGGCGGATATTTTAAAAGGGAAGCAAGACCAACTGAAAGCGAAACATTAATTTCAAGATTAATTGATAGACCAATCAGACCTCTTTTTCCTGACGAATTTAAAAATGAAGTGCAATTATTACCAACTGTAATTTCATATGACAAAGAAAACCAACCAGACATTTTAGCAATTATCGCGTCTTCAGCGGCATTAGCAATTTCGGGAATGCCTTTTATGGGACCTGTAGGTGCATCTAGAGTAGGTTTTGTTGATGGAAAGTACATTCTAAACCCATCAAAAGCCGAGCTAGAGAATTCAAGTTTAGATTTAGTTGTAGCAGGCACAAAAGATGCTGTCTTAATGGTTGAGTCTGAAGCAAATGGATTAACTGAGGAGGAAATGTTAAATGCAGTTAAGTTTGGACACGAGGGCTTTGTCCCAGTAATCAAGATGATTGAGGATCTTGCTAAAGAGTGCAGAAAACCGGAATGGATTGTTGAGAAAAAAGATTTGTCTGAAGTAAAGAAAAAACTTGAAGCAACTTTTACAAATGACCTTAAAAAAGCTTTTGCAACAAAAGATAAACAAGATAGATCAAATCAAATTTCAGAAATTACAGATAAAGCTAAAAAACTTTATGAAGAAAACGAAAATTATACAGATCTTGATGTAAACAGCCAACTAAAAAGTTTAGAAAAATCTATTGTAAGAACTGATATTCTTAAAAATAAAAATAGAATTGACGGTAGAGGTTTATCAGATGTACGGGCTATTTCATGTGAAGTTGGGGTTCTACCAAGAACCCATGGTTCTGCACTATTCACTAGAGGTGAAACTCAAGCAATTGTTGTTACCACTTTAGGTACATCAGATGATGAACAACGATTAGAAAGTTTAGACGGACAGCATAGAGAAAGATTTATGCTTCACTATAATTTCCCCCCTTTTTCAGTTGGTGAGACTGGAAGAATAGGAACTGGGAGACGTGAAATAGGACATGGAAAATTAGCATGGAGAGCAATTAATTCTTCATTACCTACAAAAGAAGCATTTCCATATACTTTTAGAATTGTATCTGAGATTACTGAGTCTAATGGCTCTTCATCAATGGCTACTGTTTGTGGAGCTTCTTTAGCATTAATGGATGCAGGTGTTCCAATTAAAGAACCTGTAGCGGGTATTGCAATGGGCTTGATTAAAGAAGGTGACGATTTTAGTGTTCTGTCGGATATCTTAGGTGATGAAGATCATCTAGGTGATATGGACTTTAAGGTCGCTGGTACTAAAGATGGAATTACTTCACTTCAAATGGATATTAAAATTACTGGTATTACATTTGAAATCATGGAGCAGGCTTTAAACCAAGCTAAAGATGGGAGGATTCATATCTTAGGTGAAATGAATAAAGCTTTAAGTAAGTCGAGAGCTGATGTTGGACAACATACTCCAAAAATGGAACAGATTACAGTTGATAAAAAAGATATTGCTACTGTAATTGGAAAAGGTGGCGCAACAATAAGAGAGATTGTTGAAAAATCGGGAGCTAAACTTGATGTGAACGACGAAGGTGTAGTAACAGTTGCTGCTCCTGATGAAGAGTCTAGAAACATCGCTATGCAAATGATTAAAGACCTTACTGCAAAAGCTGAATTGAATAAAATTTATTCGGGAAAAGTAATGAAAATTATGGAATTTGGTGCATTTGTAAATTTCTTAGGGAAACAAGATGGACTAGTTCATATCTCAGAACTAGCCGACAAAAGAGTTGCCAAAGTTACTGACGTTGTCAAAGAGGGTGATGAAGTAAAAGTTAAAGTAATCGGTTTTGATAGAGGCAAGGTTAAACTTTCTATGAAACAAGCGTCCGAATAAATTTAAAAAGTCATGGAGATATTTATATTATTGATTTGCGTAGTATTTGTCGTTTATTATTTGTTCAGGCCTACCTCAAAAAAAGAAAAAGATCAATTCAATGATAAAAACAATTGGCGAGGCGGGTTTTAATATTAGGTAATATTTTTGGGATCTGGCATACCAACTTTGTTATAACCAGCATCTACGTAGTGAATTTCACCAGTAACACCATTTGCAAGATCACTTAGTAGGTACAATGCAGAATTTCCAACATCATGAATATCTACATTCCTTTTAAGCAAAGAGTGATCTTCGTTCCATTTATAGAGGAATTTTGCATCTCCTATAGCAGAGGCAGCTAATGTTTTAATTGGCCCTGCACTTATAGCATTAACTCTCATACCTTTTGCACCTAAATCTCTAGCTAAGTATTTAACACTAGACTCTAATGCTGCCTTACATACACCCATAACGTTGTAATTTGGAATAGCTTTGTTTGCTTCATAGCTCAAAGTTATTAAACTTCCACCCTCTTTCATTGCTTTAGAAGCTTCTTTCGCAACTTCAGTGAATGAAAAGCATGAAATTAGCATACTTTTTAAAAAATTCTCTCTAGTTGTGTTTAAATACTCCCCAGATAATTCCGATTTATCTGAAAATGCGATAGCATGAACTACAAAGTCGATTTCACCCCATTGAGACTTAACATTTTCAAATAATTTTGTTACATCATCTTTCTTTTCAACATCGCAACTAAATGTGACTTTTGAATTTAATTTTTCTGCCAGAGGTATAACTCTCTTCTTAAGCGCGTCACCTAAATAAGTAAATGCAAGTTCTGCTCCAGCTTCAGCAAGTTTTTGCGAAATACCCCAGGCAATAGATCTTTCATTAGCAACTCCCATTATTAATCCTTTTTTACCTTGCATTAAGCTCATGATTGTACTTTTTCAAAAATTAAAGCGGCATTGGTTCCACCAAAACCAAAACTATTAGACATTACAGTATTTAAGGTTACTCCTTTCTCTGTTTTAGCAACTATTGGAAATTTTTTAGCTTCTTCATCCATCTCATTTATATTAGCAGATCCTGCTATGAAATTATTTTTCATCATAATTAAACAATAGATCGCTTCATGGACAGATGCAGCTCCTAATGGATGGCCTGATAGTGATTTTGTAGAACTAATTTTTGGAATTTCATCTCCAAAAGCTTGTTTAACAGCATTTAATTCCGTAATATCTCCAACTGGAGTAGAAGTCCCATGAGTATTTATATAATCAATTTTATTTTTAGATGTTGCCATAGCCATTTTCATACAACGTACCGCTCCTTCACCTGATGGTGCCACCATATCGTATCCGTCAGAAGTTGCTCCATAACCAGTTAATTCTGCATATATTTTAGCCCCTCTTGCTTTAGCATGCTCATATTCTTCAAGAACAAGTACACCACCACCACCAGCAATTACAAAACCATCTCTTGTTTTATCGTAAGCTCTTGATGCAGTTTCGGGAGTATCATTGTATTTAGATGATAATGCTGTCATGGCATCGAACATTGCAGTCATCGCCCAATGGATTTCCTCACTTCCACCAGCAAAAACAATATCCTGTTTCCCCATCTGAATTAATTCCATAGAATTTCCAATACAATGTCCACTTGTTGCACAAGCAGAACTCATTGTGTAGTTAGTTCCTTTAATTTTAAAAGGAACAGCAAGAGTAGCTGAAGCTGTACTTGCCATAGTTCTTGGTACAATAAAAGGACCCATAAGTTTTGGAGTTTTAGCTCTCGTTTTATCTGCTGCCAAAATAACATTTTCAATTGAAGGACCACCTGATCCCATTACAATTCCTGTTTTAAAATTACTTACATCTTTTTCATTCAATCCAGAGTCTGTAATTGCCTCTTTCATAGCTATATAGTTGTAAGCTGATCCAGATCCCATAAATCTAATTGTTTTTCTGTCTATATAATCTTCTAGTTTAATTTTTGGTTTACCATGAACATGGCTTTTTAGATTATGTTCCTTATACTCCTCTGCAAAGGAGATCCCTGGTGTAGATTTTAACAAAGATTGATGAACTTCTTCTTGATTGTTACCTAAGCAAGAAACTACACCTAAACCAGTAATTACAACTCTTCTCATTATTTAAATAACCCTACTTTTAAATTGTCTGCTGAGTATATTTTTTTTTCATCTGCGAACAGTATTCCATTTGCAAGACCAACAGTTGTCCCACCAGGTGACATGATTTTTTTCATATCTATTTCATATCTTACATTTTTAACAGTTTGTAAGACCTCTCCAGTAAATTTAACAGTGCCAACTCCTAAAGCTCTTCCTTTGCCAGGATTCCCTTGCCAGCCAAGAAAAAAACCTACTAACTGCCACATTGCATCTAAACCTAGACATCCTGGCATAACAGGGTCTTGTTTAAAATGACAACCAAAAAACCAGAGATCATTTTTAATGTCTAATTCTGCCTTGAGGGACCCTTTTTTAAAAGCCCCTTTATTATCGTTAATTTCTGTAATTCTATCAAACATAAGCATTGGTGGAAGAGGTAATTTAGCGTTACCCGGACCAAATAGTTTGCCCTCACCACAATTTATTAGCTCATCATATGAGTAAGAGTTTTTTTTCATAAAACTGAGTACACTTATTTACTTGATTTTGGCATTTTATAATATAATTATAATACTACTTTAGAATAATTATAACTAACAATATGCTTAAATAGTGGAATATATAGACAAATTAAGAAATTCTGGATTACGTCCTACGAAACAAAGACTTCAAATATGTGAAGTGCTCTTTAATACTGAAAAAACATTCCACTTTACGATAAACGAGCTAAAGAAGAGAATAAAAGAAAAGACACATAATAAGATTTCCTTAGCGACAGTCTATAATACAGTCCATGCTTTTGAAAAAAAAGGCTATTTAAAACAGATACCTATAAATTCAAACCAGACTTACTTTGATACTAACATTACAGATCATCATCATTTTTATGATCTTAACGACCAAAAATTGATCGATTTAGAAAATTCCGATGTAGGGCCTATAAACATAAAAAAAAAAATTGATGGAAAGAGAATTAAATCTGTTGAAGTTCTGGTAAAACTCGAAGATTAAGTTTTCAGTTAATTTAGCGTCATTTTTAACCAATTGACACTTATTTAGAACCATTATAAACTACAGTAAATCAAATAAATTATAGGAAATTAAATGAGTACTGAAAATTTTAAAAATAAATCTTTTAAAGCCAATGAACTAAGCAAATGTCCCTTCACAGGAGCTGGAACACCCGCAAAATTTTCTGCAGGAAGAGGCCAAACAGTTCGAGACTTTTGGCCAAATAGCTTAAATCTTAAAATTCTTAGTCAGCACTCTAATCTATCTAACCCTATGGATAAGAAATTTAGTTATGCCAAAGAATTTAAAAAACTTAATTATAAGGCTTTAAAAAAAGATTTAAAAAAGTTGATGACAGACTCACAGGATTGGTGGCCTGCTGATTATGGTCATTACGGTCCGTTGTTTATCAGATTAGCTTGGCACGCAGCGGGAACTTATAGAACTGGCGATGGAAGAGGCGGTGCTGGAACTGGAAATCAAAGATTTGCGCCTCTTAACTCTTGGCCAGACAATGTAAATTTAGATAAAGCAAGACTGCTTTTATGGCCTATTAAGAAAAAATATGGAAGTAGAATTTCATGGGCTGATCTTTTTATATTAGTTGGGAACGTAGCTTTAGATTCAATGGGTTTTAAAACCTTTGGCTTTGGAGCAGGAAGAACTGATATCTGGGAGCCAGAAGATGATATTTACTGGGGTTCAGAAAAAGAAATGTTAGGTGTAGAACGATATAGCGGTAAAAGAGATTTGGAACAGCCGTTGGGAGCTTCACACATGGGCTTGATTTATGTTAATCCTCAAGGTCCAGACGCGAATCCAGACCCGAAACTTGCAGCGCACGATATAAGAGAAACATTTGGAAGAATGGCTATGAATGATTATGAAACTGCAGCACTAGTTGCTGGAGGACATACATTTGGAAAATCTCATGGTGCAGCATCTGAGTCATACAAAGGTCCTGATCCTGAGGCCTCAAGACTCCAAGATCAATCTACTGGATGGAATAGTGGATATAAAACTGGAAAAGGAATAGATGCAATAAGCAGTGGTATTGAGGGTGCTTGGACACAAAATCCTACTAAATGGGATATGGGATATTTAGATTGTTTATACGGCCATGATTGGGAACTTACAAAAAGCCCTGCGGGTGCTCATCAATGGACACCAAAGAAAAATGGCCAAAAAATTAAAATGGTTCCAGATGCACATCAAGAAGGTGTGCTTCATCCACCAATGATGCAAACAACAGATATATCAATGAAAGTTGATCCAAGTTATGGACCTATAACAAAGCATTTTCATCAAAACCCTAAAGAGTTTCATGATGCATTTGCTAGGGCTTGGTTTAAATTAACTCATAGAGATATGGGCCCTAGAGTTTGTTACCTTGGCAGTGATGTTCCAAAAGAGCAATTAATTTGGCAAGATCCAATTGATAAACCAAAGTACAAACTTAAATCAAAAGATATAAAAGATCTAAAAAACAAAATCTCTAAATCAAAAATATCAATTTCAGATTTAGTTTCTACCGCATGGGCATCAGCGTCAACATTTAGAGGATCTGATAAAAGAGGTGGTGCTAATGGTGCAAGAATAATGCTAGAGCCTCAAAAAAACTGGAAAGTCAACAATCCAAAGAAACTATCAACAGTAATTAAGGCTTTAGATAAAGTTAAAAGCAAATTTGATAGTAAAAACAAAAGTGTATCGATGGCTGATTTAATTGTCTTGGCGGGTGGAGTTGGTATCGAAATGGCTGCAAAAAAAGCTGGCTATAAAGTTAATGTTCCGTTTTCAGGTGGCAGAGGAGATGCCAGACAAGATCAGACCGATGTTAATTCTTTCAGTCTTCTCGAACCTCAAGCAGATGGCTTTAGAAATTATCTTAATGGGGGAGCTTCAAATGTTTCTGCTGAGGAAAAATTAGTTGATAAGGCTCAATTAATGGGTTTAACGGCACCAGAAATGACTGCGCTTATGGGTGGAATGAGGGTTTTAAACACAAACTCCGATGGTTCAGAACATGGTGTTTTCACTAACAAGCCTGGTACTCTTACAAATGACTATTTCATTAATTTATTGGATATGAATACTACTTGGAAAGAGGAAGATAAATCAGAGCAAACATTTTTAGGAAAAGATAGAAAAACTCAAAAAACTAAATGGAAAGCAACAAGAGTTGATTTAATTTTTGGTTCAAATTCCCAATTAAGAGCACTTGCAGAAGTTTATGCATGTGAAGACTCGAGCAAAAAATTCGTTGATGATTTTATAGCTGCGTGGGTAAAAGTAATGAATGCAGATAGATTTGATCTTAAATTAAATTAACAGAGTAAAATAGAAGAGAATAATTATATGGCTGTTGTAAGTTTTGAAGACTTTTATGAGGTTCCAGATTTAAATTTTGATATCGTGAGATTAAGAAAAGATCTAGATAAAATTTTAAAAAATAAAAAATTTAACTCTCCAGGTGTAACTCATTTCGGTGCAATCTCAATCAATCAAATTCCAAATGATGAAAATTCTATCAAGGGTAACAATGTTAGAGGAAAATATTGGACAATCGCAGACGATACTGGAAAAGAGGTTTCAAGAGATGTTGATATAGATGAGTCTAAATACACGCAACTAGTCCCTGAATTTGAGAAAACATATTTTAAAGAAGTTTATGAGGCTCTAGGAAAGAGATTTAAATTAGGAAGAGTTAGGCTCTTATTAAAAGAACCTAGATCAACCTTAAGTTGGCACAAAGACCCAGAGTGCAGACTTCATGTTCCAATTATTACTAATAAAGGCTGTTCAATGGTTATAGAAAATGTTGCTAAACATTTACCCGCAGATGGGAAAGTTTGGATTACAAACAATACTAAATATCATAATTTTTTTAATGGAGGAGAACAGGCTAGGATACACCTTGTGGCATGTGTCCTTAAAAGTCCTTTTAAAAACTAATGGAAATAACTAAGGGTATATTTCAGGCATCTCAAAATATCTATCAAAACAATAAAGGTTCATTACTTAGAACTGTAATTTATACAATTGGACACTTTGCAATTGCGATTACAGTTTTAATGTTAGTTGCAGACGTTTCTTTTAAAGTTGCATTGACAGATGCTATCGTTGAGCCAATTGCAAACTCAATTTGGTATTTTATTTTAGATAAATGGTGGACAGGTAAATCAAAGAAATAACCTTATCGAATATCGAACAAAAAAAAGCAATTAGTAATCATTCGCAAAAAAACTACGATAACAATAATCATTCGCACAAATAATTGTTGAAATAATTTTATTTATGTCTAATTTTTTTTTATGCATATAGAAAACTATAATTGTAAAAAATGTGGACTAACAATTTCTTCAACTTGTTCAAAGTGTAATAAAATTGTTAATGTTGAAGTTCTTGATGATGGTTGCATTGTTCAGAAAACAAAATGTTTAGACTGTGCGAATGCTCCAGTAATCAAGGATGTTTGCGAACAACAGAAATAGTTTATCATTTAAAATTAGACATTGAATTAATTATTATTAATTCAGACCCCATGTATCCTCTATTTTGACCCAACCCTTAAAATTGTGAGATTTTACTTTACACCATTTATTGTTACAACTTTGTAATAACAATATTCTACCTTTTTTTATTTTTGCTAAAGGTTTTGAAAAATTTGTTGGTTTCTTGAACAGAATTGTATCAGTTTTTGGTATTATAGAATTTACCTTTTTAAGTTGAGAGACATGTATCCATCCCCTGTTATTTTTGTGATCAATAATCCTCCTAAAATTTTCTTTCTTATCAATCTGCTTTACCGGTAAATCAATCTTTTTATAAATATATTTTATAGGATACTCAAATCCTGGACCGTATCTAACATTTACTTTATTTTTTTTTAATGAAAGAAAAATTTCGTCTGCAGAAATGTCTAGCGGAGAAAAAATTAGAAATAAAATTAAAAGATACAATTTTTTCATTCCTAAACCATGTTCTATTTTTTTTTAAATTTAACTTTTCTGAAATTAAGATTCAAAAGATCTATAATTAATATTTGATTTTTTAAATTTTGCCCAATTCCCATAATCATTTTCAATGCTTCATTTGCTTGAATAGTTCCTACAATTGATGCAGTCGTGCCAAGAACTCCCTCAAACTCACAGTTAAGGTTATCATCTGAAATTTCATTTTCTTGATAAAAACTTTTCAAATATGCTGTTTTCTTATCATTAAAATCAAATGTGAATATGTGACCATCAAATTTACTAATTGCTCCTGTAACCAATCTTTTTTTAAATTTTATACAGTAGTCACTAATCAAAAATTTCGTCTTAAAATTATCTGATCCATCAATTATGATTTCATAATTTTTAATTATATTTTGGATATTATTTTCATTGAGCCTTGATTTGTAAGTTTTAATTTTGGTAGATGGGTTTATCTCTTTTAATTTTTTTGCAGCTACACTAACTTTTGATCTTTTTATGTCTCTAGAAGTAAATAAGCTTTGTCTATGTATATTAGAAAGATTAACTATATCATTATCGACAAGACCTATAGTTCCAATACCAGCTCTTACCAGATTTTCTGCAGCAGGGCAGCCTAAGCCCCCAACACCAACGATTAAAATTTTAGAGGACAAAATTTTTTTTTGACCTTTAGCACCTACATTTTTTAAAACTAATTGTCTTGAAAATCTTTCAATTTGAAGTTTATTTAGACTTTCCCTCATTTACCCGTTGAACCAAAACCTCCCACTCCTCTTATGGAGTCTGGAAGTTCATTTGTTTCTTCTAAATCCATTTTTATAACTGGACTTAAAATCATTTGAGCAATTCTATCATTGTTATTAATTTTGAAGTTTTTTTTACCATGATTAAATAGAATAACTTTTATTTCTCCTCTATAATCACTATCAATTGTACCGGGTGTATTTAAAACACTAATATTATTTTTTGCCGCCAATCCTGATCTTGGTCTAATTTGAATTTCATATTTCTCAGGTAAAGCAAATGATAATCCAGTTGGTACTAAACATGATTCTCCTGGCTTTAATTCAATTGATTTATCTATATATGCCATTAGATCCATACCTGAAGCACCACTAGTTTTATATGAGGGTAATTTCACAGAGGATTCTAATTTTTTTACTAAAATTTTAATCATTAGTTTAAATGATTAATGATTTTTTCCACTAATTCTTCTGAAATTTCCGATTTAGATTTATATTTAAGTCTATCTATTTTTTTATTTTTGAAAAAAATTGAAACCTCATTAAAATCTGAGTCAAAACCAATTGTTTTATTTGACACATCATTTGCAACTATCCAATCACAATTTTTTTCACTTAGTTTTTTATTAACATAGTTTTCTAAATCATTGGTTTCAGCTGCAAAACCCACTACAAGTTTTGGTCTTAAGGAGTTATGATTAGAAACGTAATCAAGAATATCTAAATTTTTCTCTAGCTCTAAATTTATTTCATCCTGTTTTTTTATTTTAATTTTTGAAGTATTTTTCACTTTATAATCACACACTGCTGCTGAAAATATTGCAACATCGGCAGGTAAACTTTTAAGTGTTGATTGAAACATTTCTTCAGCAGTTTCGACCTTTATCAAATTAATATTTTTATTTATTTCTAAATTTGTTGGTCCTGAAATTAAAGTAGTTTCAAAACCTTTTTTTAGTAATGATTTCGCAATTTCAAAACCTTGTTTACCACTCGATTTATTAGATATATATCTTACTGGATCAATGTACTCTCTAGTTGGTCCTGCAGTTACTATCGCTTTTAATTTATTTTTTACTTTTAAATTTTTGAAATAAATTTTTAGTTTATTTACTATCTCTTTTGGCTCTGTCATTTTTCCTTCACCATATTCTCCACATGCCATATCTCCAATTTCAGGACCAATTAATTCGTAGTTATAGGTTTTAAGTTTCGATATGTTTTGTTTGGTCGATTGATGCTCCCACATTCTTACGTTCATTGCAGGAGTAATAAAAATTTTTTTATTTGAAGCAAGCGCAACAGTTGAAGCCAAATCATCTGAATTTCCATTAGCAAGTTTAGATATTGTATTTGCTGTTGCAGGTGCAATTAAGATAAGATCCGCCCATCTTGAAAGACTAATATGATCCATTTCTGCTTCATCTTCTATGCTAAAAAGATCTTGATAAACTTTAGATTGAGATAATGATGTAATTGAAAGGGGTGTCACAAATTCAGCACCACTCTTTGTAAGAATTGTTTTTATACTTACACCATCTTTTTTTAAAAGTCTTATTATTTCAAGGCTTTTATAGGCAGCTATGCCTCCACAAATTATTAATAAAATTTTTTTATTATTCAAGTTATTCATCGAATGGATTAAAATACCAATAGAACAAAAATTACAAGGACTAAAAACCCAATAATAGATTGATTTCTGAAAGCTATCATTTCTGATTTTTTAGTATTTAAATCTGTATAAGAATTTGAATTTTGTGGGATTTGACCACTCGCTAAATAAGTCAGAGCTTGGTTAGCTTTGTCCATTATTTCTGGTAATTCTGGCAATCTTTTAATTACTTCAGAAGTATTTTGAATAGTCTCATTGATTGTTGTTATTGGATCTTTTGTATTTCTTAACCAATTTTCAAGCACAGGTTTAGATGTTGTCCAAATATTAGTGTTGGGATTTAGTTTTCGTGCTACACCCTCAACAACAACCATTGTTTTTTGTAACATTAAAAGTTGAGGTTGGGTTTGCATATTAAATTTTTCAGTTACATCAAATAATTGTTTCAATAATTTTCCTCCCGAAATATCCTTAACTGATTGACCAAATATTGGTTCTCCAATAGATCTCAACGCTTGTGCAAGATCATCGATTGGAACGTCTTTTGGCACAAGTCCTGCAACCAAATGTACCTCTGCAACTTTACGATAATCTCTTTGAATAAAACCAAATAATATCTCTGCTAAGAATCTCTTACTCATTTTGTCAAGTCTTCCCATTATTCCAAAATCGATTGGAACGATATGGCCATTATTATCTATAAATATATTTCCTTGATGCATGTCTGCGTGAAAAAAACCATCTCTTACTGCATGTCTTAAAAAGTTTTGAATAATATCATTTGCAATTTTTTCAGTATTTAAGTTTTTTTCTTTAAGTTTGGCGGTTTCTCTAATTGAAACTCCGTCCACCCAGTCAAGTGTCATCACATTTTCACTAGTAAAATTCCAATATATTTGTGGGACTCTAAATCCAACATCATTTTTTGTATTTTCAGCATACTCACTAGCTGCAGCTGCTTCAAACCTTAAGTCCATTTCTAGATTCGTTATTTCCTTCAATAAAAAAACTACTTCTACTAATTTTAATCTTTTTGTTTTTTTTACAAAAGATTCTGTTAAAAAAGCAAAGAGCATCATTGCATCTATTTCTTCATTAAAAATTTTTTTTATATCTGGTCGTAAAATTTTAATAGCAACATCTTTTATTATTCCATTGTCGTTGATCTGAGCCTTGTGAACCTGAGCTATAGAGGCCGCGGCAACAGGTTCACTTAAATTAATTATTGAGTTGCAAGTATCCTCACCTAAATCATTTTTAATAATTACTTTTGCTTGAGTTAAAGAAAATGGTGGAAGTTTATCCTGAAGATTTTCAAGTTTCTTTGAGAGTTCTTCACCAATAATATCTGGTCTCGTAGCTAAAAACTGTCCAAGTTTAATAAAAGTTGTACCCATTGACTCTAATGATTCAGATAAACGTTCACCTTCATCTTTATTCAGGTCAATTTCTTTTTTTGAGGAGGTTGATAGTGATAATAATTTGAATAAGACTTTGATCATTAAAGGTGGTTTCTGAAATCTTGAAACTACATCCAAAATATTTGACAAAGCTATTTTTCTACTTAGCTTCAAAAGTGTTATTATTTTTTTAATCATTTAATTTTCCAACCACTGTGTATCGAAACTATGCCATTAGATAAATTTCTATAGTTACATTTTTGAAATTTGTTTTTTGACATCAAATCCAAAAGCTCATCTTGACTTACAAATTTTTCAATACTCTCAAGCAAATATTCGTATGGTTTTTTTTTTCCGACAACAAATTTACCAATTAATGGAATTAATTTCGAGTATTGTTTGTAAACAAATTTAAGATTTTCATTTTGTATTTTAGAAAATTCTAGGCAGAGAAATCTTCCCCCAGGTTTTAATACCCTATAAGCTTCAGATAAGGTTTTATTTAAATCTTTAGTATTTCTTAACCCAAAACTAATTGTATAAAAATCGAATAAATTACTTTTTATAGGCAATCTCTCTGCCTCAGAAATAATCCAATTAATATTTTTATAATTAATTAATTTTTCTTTCCCTTTAGCTATCATTCCTTTATTTGGATCAACACAAGTAATATTATTATTAATATCAGTATTATCTAAGTATAGTTTACCTATGTCACCTGTACCACAAGCTACATCTATCAGGGTTTTATTTTTGGATGGATTCAGTGAATTGATCAAATTTTTTTTCCACAACCTATGAACACCAAATGACATGAAATCATTCATTAAATCATATTTATCAAAAACTTGGTCAAATACACCCTGAACTAACCCTTTTTTATTTTGAAGATATTGTTGCATTTTAAATTAATTATACATTTAATATAATATTAAATGCCAGAATTACCAGAAGTAGAAATTGTCCGACAATCATTGTCAAAAAAAATAATAGGCAAAAAAATCAATAAAGTTTTAGTTAGGAATAGAAACTTACGACTTAAATTAAAATCCTCATTTGAAAACAAACTTAAAAGCAGATTTATTGTAAAGATAGGTAGATTTTCAAAGTATTTAATTTTAGAACTCGAAAATAAAAGTTATTGTATAGTCCACCTTGGAATGTCTGGAACAATTCATATAACCAACAATCGACAAAAAAATTCATTTACAAACACAAGTTTTTACCATTCTCCCAATTTGCCAAAAAAACACAATCATATTGAGCTTTTTTTTAATGACATGAAATTAATTTATAACGATCCTAGAAGATTTGGATTTTTTCAATTAATAAAAAATAAGATTGATTTAAAAAAAAGATTTAAAAATTTCGGTCCGGAACCTTTTAACAATAAATTCAATTTAAGTTATTTAACGAAATATTTAAAAAAAAAAAATAAAAATATAAAAAGTTTTTTATTAGATCAAAAATTTGTTTCAGGTATAGGCAACATCTATGCAAATGAAATATTGTACTTGTCAAAAATCCACCCTCTAAGGTCTGCTAAAAACTTAACTAAATTCGAATATGAAAAAATAATTAGAAACTCCAAAAAGGTTTTGAATAACGCTATACAAAAAGGAGGATCTTCTATTAGAGATTTTAAAAACATTTTGGGTGGCACAGGTCAATTTCAAAAAGAATTTAAGGTTTATGGAAGAGATAAAAAAAGTTGTAAAAGACAAAGTTGTTCAGGTATAATTTATAAAATTATTCAAGCAAATAGATCAACCTTCTATTGCCAAACCTGCCAAAAATAATAAATATGTTATTGACCAGAACTGTTTAATTATCTATAAACCCGAGCATAATGGCTAATACTAAATCTGCAATCAAAAGGATAAGAAGAATTTCTAAGCAAACTGTAGTTAATAAAGCTAGAAAAAGTAGATATAAAAACGCTTTAAAAAAGATGAATGCACTAATTGAAAATAAAAAGAAAACAGAAGCCTTAAAATTCTTACCTAAGTTGAATTCTGAACTTATGAAGATTGCAAAAAGTGGAATTATAAAAAGACAAAACGCATCTAGAAACGTTTCAAGAATAACAAAAAAAATTGCATTATTGTAGTTGTCTATACTTCAAGTTGATTCAACTTGGAGAATACACTTTATATATGAAAATATGATCTTAAATTACAATATTTAGAATTAGTAAAAAAACAATCTATTTTTCAATCATAAATTTTATTTTTTTTTTGATACATAAAAAAATTTTTTGTCAAAGAATTTTTTAAAAAAATAAATTTCACACAATCCCAGATTTTATTTTTCTTTTATTTAAGAAAATAATTTGTTGCAATAATTATCATTATAGATGTAACTGATCTCTTTCCAAATAAATGAATAAATCAATTACAAATAAAAATCTTAAAAAGACTAATCTAGATTGGTTGTTAATCCAATCCGAATTGAAAGTAAAATTAGGCCAAGAAGTTTATGAAAGTTGGATTAAAAAGATTAATTTATTTGAGGAGTTTAATAACTATATTTTATTTGCTGTTCCAACAAGATTCATTCGAGACTGGATTACCTCAAGATATCTAGATCAAATTTTACAAACAATAAAAAAGCATAAAAAAGAAATTATAAGAATAGAATTCAAAATTGTGGAAAACAAAGGTCACACAATTCAAAAATCAGATGGTCAAAATAAATTAAATAACATTAATAAAATTTCATTTATAAAAGATTCACACCTTCAGTATAATCGAATAGACCCCAATAAAAGATTTGAAAATTTTTTTACTGGTTATAGTAACAAGGTTGCATTTGAAGCCTCATTAAAAGTGTCTGAAAATATTTCACATTATAATCCATTGTATATTTATGCGGGTGTAGGATTAGGTAAAACTCATTTATTAAATGCAATTGGCTATGAAATGAATAAAAATCAGAAAGTTATGTTTATTTCAGCAGAGCGTTTTATGTACCAGTTTGTAAAGTCTATAAAATCAAACGATATGGTTAAATTTAAAGAATTTTTTAGAAATACTGATGTTTTAATAATAGATGATATTCAATTTATGAACGGTAAAGAGGCAATGCAGGAGGAGTTTTTTCACACATTTAATGCACTTTTAGATAAAGGTTCGCAAATAATTGTATCAGCTGATAGACCTCCAAATAAATTATCGAGAATTCAAGAGAGAATAAAATCACGATTTTCGGGTGGTTTAGTCATTGATATTCAGAAACCTGAATATGATTTAAGAAAAAAAATTCTTTATCATAAAATTAATGAACTAACAGATTTATATTCTGATAAAATTAATATTTCAGAAGAAATTCAAAATTTTGTTAGCAATAAAATAACATCTAACGTGAGAGAGTTAGTAGGAGCGATAAATCGAATTATCTCTTTCTCTAGAATTTATAACAAACTCCCTAATATATCAGAAACAAAAATCATATTAAAAGATTTATTAAATCTAAATGAAAATAATGTTACGATTGATACAATACAAACAGCAGTTTGTAAATTTTTTAAAATTAGTAAAAATGAAATGTTGTCATCTAGAAGATCAAGGTATTTGGTCAGACCCAGACAGACCGCAATTTATTTAACTAAAATTTTAACTACAAAATCTTTGCCAGAAATTGGTCGTGAATTTTCTAATCGCGATCATACAACTATAATTCATTCAGTTAAAACAATTGAAAAACTCAAAGAAAAAAATCTCGATATGAACGAGAATATTATTAAATTAAAAAATATCATATTGTACAATAAGGAAAATGAAATTTAGTGTTAACCAAAAAGATCTTCAAGAAGCCCTTAACTACTGTCAAGGAGTAATAGAAAAAAGAAGTACATTACCAATATTGTCAAATGTTTTATTAGATGCAAGTAATACCAAATTAATAATAACAGCGACAGATTTGGATTTAATTTTTATTCACCAGATTAACAATGTAGAAATTATTGAGGAAGGGAAAACAACTACTACTTCCTCAATTATGTACGATATCGTAAGAAAATTTTCTTCTGATAAAAAAATAAATTTATCAATGAATAGTGATAGCAAGCTTCAATTAGAGTCTGACAAATCAATATTTAATTTAAATTGTATAAGCTCATCTGAGTTTCCTTTAACAGATGAAGATTTTAATAAAAATGAATTTAATGTAAATTCAAAACAATTTTTAAAACTTCTTAATAAATGTAAGTTTTCGTTATCAAATGATGAGACAAGACATTATTTAAGTGGAATATATCTTCATCAAACAGAAGTTGATGATAAAATTTATCTTACGGCAGCCGCAACAGATAGTCATAGGATGTCAATTTCAAAAATAAGATTAAATGAGAAAATAAACTTTGATCCAATAATTTTACCAAAAAAAACTATTTTTCAACTTTGTTCTTTATTAGATAATTATGACGGTGATCTTAAAATATCTAATTTAAAATCAAAAATTAAATTTGAGTTAGCTAATAGTATTTTGATTTCAAAGTTAATTGATGGTAAATTTCCAAATTATATACAAGTAATTCCAAAAAATAATCAAAAAAAAATGGAAAGTAATCTAAAGTCATTTTTAGATTCTATCGACCGTGTTGCCTCAGTATCATTGGATAAAAAAGATGGTGTAAAATTTCAATTATCTCAAGATACACTAAATCTCATTGTTAATAACACAAATAGTGGAGATGGAAATGAAACGTTAAATGTAAAATTTAATCATGATTTAGAAATAAGTTTTAATTCAAGATACTTAATTGATATTGCATCACAACTCGATGGAGATAAAATAGAAATATTTTTTAATGATATGGGATCTCCAGCATTGATAAAAGATCCAAGCGATTTTGATAGTATCTACGTTGTTATGCCAATGAAGGGTTAATTTATTAAGTCTAATTCTGAATAAATTTTTTGCTCAAGAATTTTCAAGAATTTGTTTGTTTCTAAACCTTTGTTAATTATAGGTAATATAGATATAGTTATCATTCTTCCAGGTTTTTTTTTACCTTTTTTAGGCCAAACGTAGCCAGAATTAATAGCGACTGGCTGACAAGCAATTTTTAGATTTTCATAAATTCTTGACGCACCCTTTTTTAAAGGTGGTCTATCATTAGGTAGCACTCTCGTCCCTTGAGGAAATATTAATAGCGGTCTATCTGAATTTAAAATAGTTTTAGATATTTTATTAAAAAATCCTAGGTTATCTCTTGAGATTTTGTCTCTTTTTATTGAAATTGATCCAATCTTTCTCAAATACCATCCAAAAATTGGTACATTTAATAATTCTTTTTTTAGAATAAATACTGGTGAATTGAATATTGTTTGAAGAAAAAAAGTTTCAAACATTGATTGATGAGACGAAGCTATAAAAAATTTTTCATTTGTAATTATATTCTCATAACCTTTCACGAAAATTTTTGTTGATAAAAATAACCTTAAACAAATACTAGTCCAGTAACCCATTAATTTTCCTCCACTAAGTACAATTTTCTGGGACATGAAAAGTGATGGTAAAAAGATTATCGAAATAATAACTATCCCTAAAAAAAAAAAAAATGAAAATAGATAATCTTTTATCATTCTTTTAAAAACCTAATAAGTCTTTGTAGGTTTGCCTTTTTTTTATTATTTTTATTTTTGAACTTTTTACAAGAATCTCTATAGGCTTAAGTCTTAGATTATAATTTGAACTTAATGACATTCCATAAGCACCAACATCGTTTAAAACGACAAGATCATTTTCTTTTAATTCCTGAAAGTTTCTAATACTAGAGAATTTGTCAGTGCTCTCACAAATAGGTCCTACAAATTCATAAGTTCTATTTGATCTTTTGGTTTTTTTTAAAGCTGGTAATATTTTATGTACAGCACCATAAAGAGCTGGTCTTATTAGATCATTCATCGCTGCGTCGAGGATTATAAAATCCTTTTTACCATTTTTTTTTACGTAAATTACTTTAGATATTAAAGATGCGGTATTTCCAATAATGGATCTGCCCGGCTCAAAAATTATTTTTGAGTTATATCTTTTTAAAAACTTTTTTATCGCAAAATTATATCTTTTATAATTAAGTAACTTATCATTTTTTTCATAAGAAATTCCCATCCCTCCACCAAGATCTATAAATTCAAATTTATATTTAGCTTTTTTAATAACTTTATCAATTACGCTTAACATTTTTTCATATGGTTTATGATCTAATATTTGGCTTCCAATATGAACGCTTAAACATTTAAGATCTAAATTTTTTGATTTCTTACAATACTTTACAAGTTCTAAAAATTTCTTTTCATTAATTCCAAACTTATTCTCTTTTTTTCCGGTTGATATCTGACTCAAAGTTTTTGCATCTGTATTTGGATTTAGTCTAATACCAATTTGAATAAGTTTATTTTTAGAATTTGCAATTTTTTCAATTTCTTTAATTTCATTTTCTGACTCAGTGTTTATTAGCAAGATATTTTTGCTTATTGCGTAATTAATCTCATTTCTAGTTTTTCCAACTCCAGAAAAAACAATTTTTTTGGGATTTATACCCGCTTTAAGCGCCATCATTAACTCACCTATTGAAACAACATCTGCCCCTAAACCAAATTTTTTAATTTCTTTAATTAAATCGAGATTAGTATTTGATTTAATTGCAAAACA
The DNA here is from genome assembly GCA_902514945.1 of uncultured Pelagibacteraceae bacterium. Classification (GTDB taxonomy): domain Bacteria; phylum Pseudomonadota; class Alphaproteobacteria; order Pelagibacterales; family Pelagibacteraceae; genus Pelagibacter. The sequence continues at coordinate 21,683 of CABXSO010000008.1, forward strand.
TATTAGAGGAGATAACGATTTAAAATTTCTTTTAAAATCTAAAACATTTTTCTTAAATTGTTTGAATGAATAACAATATGTTGGTGTTCCATATTTTTTGGCAATGGTTTCTACACTAAATTTTTCTATAGTAAGTTTTTTATTGATATATCTCATTAAACCCTATTTATAAGGGGAATAATTTTTTTCCCACTCTTTTCAGGTTCAATATATTTTGGATCACCTTTTTTTCCACAAGAAACCACAAAAAAGCATAAAATTGAAATTAATAAAATATTCTTAATCATTTTGTTTTTTATATTTCATTATCATTCTTTTGATATTTTCAAAAGATGTTCCACCATAAGATTTTTTTGATTTAATTGAGTTTTTTAAATCAAAAACTCTTAAAACCTCATTTGTAAGTTTTGGTTCAATAATTTTCATCTCTTCTAATGATAATTGAGAAAGATTTTTCTTTTTTTTTTCAGCTAAATTAACAATTGCAGAAGTCCTCTCATAGGCCTTCCTAAACGACATTGAATAATTTTTAACTAAATAATCAGCGAGATCTGTTGCAGTTATATGTCCAGTTTTAGCAAGGTCTAACATTTGTTTTTTATTTGGGTAAAAATTTTTTAAAAATTCATCTAGTATTATAAGGCAATCCATAATTGTATCATTTGCCTTAAAAACAATCTCTTTATCATCTTGAAGATCTTTAAAATAGGATAAAGGTAATCCCTTCAATATTGTTAGCATTGAAAATAAATTACCATATAAGACTCCAGATTTTCCTCTTAAATATTCAAGTGCATCAGGATTTTTCTTTTGTGGCATTATTGAAGATCCAGTAACCATTTTGTCTGAAAGACTTATTAAATTATATGCATCAGAATTCCAAATTATAAGTTCTTCAGCAATTCTTGAAATGTGCATTGAGCATACTGAAATAGCGTATAAGTAATCTAAAACAAAGTCTCTATCAGATACTGTATCTATAGAATTATTTGTAGGTTTTTTGAAACCAAGTTTTTTTGTTGTATAGTTTCTATCAATATTAAAAGTGGTACCACTTAAGGCAGCAACACCTAAGGGGTTTTCATCTAAACTAATAAGATTATAACTAAATCTTCTTTTATCTCTTTTAAACATTTCAATATAAGCTAATAAATAATGCGCAAAAGAAATAGCTTGTGCATTTTTTAAATGTGTAAATCCTGGCATAATTGTATAAATATTTTTTTCAGCTAACTTCAAAGTACTTGTTATAATCTTATCTATTTTAAGACCTATTTCTTTCGTAGAGGATTTAATCCAAATTTTAAAATCTGTTATGACTTGGTCATTTCTTGATCTCGCAGTGTGGATATATCCTGCTTCATCCCCAATTATTCGAAAGAGGCTTTTTTCAATATTCATATGAATATCCTCGTATTTTTTACTTAATTGAATTTTATTATTTTTTATCTCTTTCTCAATTTTTTCTAATCCATAAATTATTTTATTTTTTATTTTAAAAGAAATTATTTTTTGCTTAAAAAGCATTTCCACATGTACTTTCGAGACTTTTATATCTTCTTTATAAAGTCTTTTATCTATTTCTATTGAACTTCCGATTTTTTCAAATGTAGTTGATGTAGCTTTTTTTATTCGCGCACCCCATATTGCCTGGTTGTTTTTATTTTTTGACATGATAATTATTTATATCAATTAAAATGAGATTTATAATAATTTTTATTTTTTTCTTCTCCAATGCTATTGCAGGCGAAGTTCCCAATTTCAAAAATATTGTAATCAATGAAAACTTGAAAAAATATGATGAATTAACCTTTTTAGATGTAGATAATAATCAAGTTAATTTAAAAGATTATAAAGGTAACCTTATTTTGTTAAATTTTTGGGCAACATGGTGTGCTCCATGTAAAGAAGAGATGCCCTCATTAAATAATTTACAAAAAAAAAGTGGCTTAGATAATCTTAAAATTTTTCCAATAAACATCGGAAAAGATAATTTGGAAAAATCATTAAATTTTTTAGAAAATTTAAATATAAAAAACTTAGAAATTTATTTCGATTCCCCAATAACTTTGGCAAAAAAACTAAAACTGAGAGGTGTACCAACTTCGATATTGGTAAATAAAGATGGTTTTGAATTTGCTAGAATAATTGGCTCGATCGATTTCGAAAATGAAAATTTTGTTAAATGGTTAAGTGGCTATAATTAATTCTTAAAAAAATATGCGAAAGATACCAGTACAATTATTGCAATAAATTGCAACAATACTCTAAGTTGCATTAATTTATTAGAATATTTTTTACTAGTTTCTCCGCCTTTAAACAAAGTACCAATTCCAAGTATCAAAACAATTCCGACAACAACTAGTAATATTATTGAAATTATTTTTACTAATACTGCAGAAACCATATAAGTACTTTAAAGTGTTTTTAAAATAAAAACACAAAAAAATATAGTATGACATTTTGCCTAGATACAACCATTATTGAGCCAGAAGATAAGAATATTAAAAATGCTATAATTTTACTTCATGGCTATGGAGGAGATGGAAAGGACATAAGTATGCTCTCCTTAAATTGGAAAAGACATTTACCAAATACAGTTTTTATTTGTCCAAATGGACACGAACCATGTTCTATAAATCCCTCTGGATATCAATGGTTCGATCTAACCAATGATAATCCAGATTATATTTTAAAACAGTCTCTTAAAGGAGAGAAAATATTGAACCAATTTATAAAAGAAGTTAAAGAAAGATTTAATTTACAAAACAATCAAATTTGTTTATCTGGATTTAGTCAAGGATGCATGATGTCAATTAATTTAGGACTAACATCAGAAAGTGAATATAATTGTATTGTTGGTTTTTCAGGTAAGATAATTGATACAAAAGATTTGGAGGTTAGAAAAAAAAATTCTACACAAACATTGTTAATTCACGGAGAATTAGATCAAGTTGTACCTCCAAATTTCCTCTTAGAAGCAAAAGATTTTTTCATAAGAAATAATATTAGTATAGATACACATCTAATTAAAAACTGCGACCATCATATTCCCATAGAGTCATCAAGTATAGCTTTAAATTATATTTTAAAAAAAATAAAATAACTACTTCATCTTGAAATAAATTTTCATTTAAGTTAAACTTTAAGTGAAATGAATAACTTTATTGATAAAGATGTATCATTAGAAAAATGTCCAGCGTTAGTATTGAACGCTGACTATAGACCTTTAAGTTATTACCCCTTATCACTATGGTCATGGCAAGATACTGTTAAATCCGTTTTTTTAGATAGAGTAACAATTGTAAGTACTTATGATAGAGTTGTTAGAAGCCCATCATTTAACATGCAATTGCCGAGCGTTATCGCATTAAAAGATTATATTATTCCACAATCTAAACCAAGTTTTACAAGATTTAATGTTTTTCTAAGAGATAAATTTTCATGTCAATATTGTGGAAGTAGTGAGGAATTAACATTTGATCATTTATTACCTAGATCTAAAGGTGGTGAAACTAATTGGGATAATGTCGTTACAGCTTGTTCTGCGTGTAATGTTAAAAAAGGAGGAAAATTACTTAAAACCTCTGGCATGAAGCTATCACAATACCCCTTCCAACCATCAACCGAAGATTTGCACAGTAATGGAAAAAATTTTCCTCCAAATCACCTTCATAGGAGTTGGATGGATTATTTATATTGGGATGTAGAACTAGAGGCTTAAAATTAAATTTTTTCTGAAATGTTAATCGCTATTTTTGATCCAGTTTTAATTATTTTATCCATAATTGAGTACAATCCTTTTTTTGATGCACCCTGCTCATAAGCAATGTCTTTATGATGCAGTTCGTCTTCTCTGAACTTAATTATCTTAGACTTCAAATCATTTTCATCAGACTCTAGTTGATCTATTTGATCTTGGTAATGTTTATCAATAACCTCTTCTACAGATGCGGTGCATAACATTGCTGCTTTTTTTCCTAGTAAAGTTGAACCAAAACCTAAACCAATACCCAATAAATCCCATAAGGGAAGAAATTTTGTAGGCTTAATGTTTCTTTTTCTAATTTCGTTTTCGAAAAATTGACAATGCTCCATTTCATGGACTTTCATTTCTTCGATAGTTCTTTTTAGATTTTCATCTTTCACAAGTGTATTTAACGCCAACAATTGACCTTCATAAATTTTGACAGCTCCCCGCTCGCCTGCATGATCTACTCTTATGAATTCTTCAACTTTATTGTCTGTTTTTTTCATATTTAATAAAAATTTTTAGAAGTGTTATAATAAATATTAAGTTAATTACAATATTAATACTAGTAAGTGATAAACCAAAAATCCTAAATGTCACATCTTTACAGCTAACAGTTTTTTCATTTAACTGTTTAAGCAAATCTTCTTTGGTGATACTTTCGTTAAAACCACTTGCCCCACAAACGGATGACTCTTGAAAAAAACCTTGTTCAATCCCATAATGATAAAATGAGATTGTTAAGGAGAAGATAAAAGTGAGAATTAATAATAGAACTAAGAATTTCTGATTTTTCTTTAAAATTAATAATGTTATTGTTAATATTATACTTAATCCGTAGGGAATTCTCTCTATTAAACATAAATTACAGGGCTGATATCCAAGTACATACTCTATAAAATATGCAGATATGAGTGCAACAAAACTAAATAATAGAATAATTTTTATATAGTATTCGGCCTTTAAATTAAGCATCAGTTTAAGCAATTAAATAGATTATTATTCCAATAATAACAATGGTTATTCCAATTATTGTAAACCACTTTGATCCGTGTTCATCCATAAATTTAGTGAATAGATATCCAAATTTATAAGATAAGTATGAAATAATAAAAAAACGCATGCCTCTCGAAATTAAGCTAATTATAACAAATATCAAAAAGTTGAAACCTATAAGGCCACTTGCAATAGTAAAAACTTTATAGGGAAGAGGAGTAAAGCCAGCTAAAAAAAGTATTCCTAGCCAAGTATAAAAACTCTCATTATTAGTTAGAATCCTTTTAATGCTTGTTAATTTATCTTCATAATCATAAAAATTCATTATGTTTGATCCAAATTCAGAAAAGAATACTCCTATTAAATAGCCAAGCATGCCACCCAAGACTGAAAAAATTGTGGTTATCAAGAAGATTTTTTTGAAATCATTCTTTTTTGAGATTATCATTGGAATAACCATTATATCTGGTGGGATAGGGAAAAATGAACTTTCAATAAATGACACAACTGCCAGGTAATATTTGGAACTTTTGTGACACGCTAAATCTAAACATTTTTTGTAAAGATTATTAAACATTTTTTGGTTTTAATATAAATTTAGTTCTTATACTATTTATTTATTATTAAACAATTCTGGGCGAATGGCGGAACTGGTAGACGCGCACGACTCAAAATCGTGTTTCGCAAGAAGTGAGAGTTCGATTCTCTCTTCGCCCACCAAATTATGGAATTAAGTAAAACAAACAGTCTAGTAGAACTTTTTTTTACAAAAGCTAAGGAAATAAGTTCAATTTCTGATAGACCATTTCTTAAATGGTTAAAAGATGATGAGAAGGGCTTCTTATCATGGAAACAAGTTGAATTAAGGATCCAAGTTTTATCTGAATATTTAAAAAAAAATTTAGATAAAGGTGATAGATGTATCTTATTATCTGAAAATCGGCCTGAGTGGCTTATTTCGGATATAGCAATCATGAATGCTGGCGGTGTTACTGTGCCTCTTTTTACAACTTATGCAGAAAAAGATTACGAGTATATTATTAATGATTGTAAGCCTAAAGTATTAATTGTTTCAAGCTGTACTCAAATAAAAAAGATAGAAAAATTTATCTCAAAGGAAATAAAAGTTTTATCAATTGAAAACATAAACAACGAAATTGAGAATCTTAATAATATTTTTGAAAATTATTCCAAAAAAAAAAATTTAGAATATCAGTTTATCTTTAATCAAAATATTAAAAGAAAAGATCTTGCGTGTATAATTTACACATCTGGGACAACTGGTAATCCAAAAGGAGTTATGCTTAGTCATGGTGGTATTTTATCAAATTGTGAGGGTGCCCAGGAAATTTTATTTTCTTTAATTAATAATAGCGAGCCAACTTTTTTAACTTGGCTTCCGTTATCACACTCATATGAACATGTGGTCCAATTTGTTCAAATTTCACTTGGGGCAAAAATTTATTATGCTGAGAGTTTAGAGAAATTATTATCTAACATGTCTTTAGCAAAACCTACGATAATGACTGCAGTACCAAGATTTTATCAAAATTTATATAGTAAAATTTCTTCAAATTTTTCAAAGCAAACAGGTTTTAAGAAGAAATTGATATTATCTACTATCTCACTTGGAATCAAAAAACTGAATAACGAGAAACTTACTTTAAAAGAAAAATTTGTTAATTTTTTCTGTGAGAATCTTGTGAGAAGAAAAATCAAAAATCAGTTTGGTGGAAAGTTAGAGGCTTTTGTTTCTGGAGGGGGAGCCCTTGATAAGAGAATTGGAGAATTTTTAAATTCCATAGGATTACCAACTCTACAAGGTTATGGTCTAACAGAGGCTTCTCCAGTTGTAAGTTGTAATATTCCTGGAAAAATTCAAATTGAAACAGTAGGACCTCCTTTCAAAACAAATCAAGTGAATATTGCAGAGGATGGAGAGATTTTAGTTAAAGGCGAAAATGTAATGCTTGGTTATTGGAATAAAAAAAAGGAGACAGATGACATTATTAAGAATGGTTGGTTGCATACTGGAGATATAGGAGAAATTACAAAAGAAGGGAATTTAAAAATTACAGATAGAAAGAAAGAAATAATAGTTAACCTTGGTGGAGACAATATTTCACCATCAAAAATTGAAAATTTATTATGTTTAAATGATAAAATTTTTCAAAGTTTTGTTTATGGAGATAAAAAAACTTATTTAGTCGCTTTAATTGTAACTCAAGATAAAAAAAATAAAAATGAAATTGAATTTTATTTAGAAAATTTAAATAAAAGTTTATCTTTGATAGAAAAAGTTAAAAAATTCAAATTAATTAAAGAAGAATTTACAATTGACAATGGAATGTTAACCCCAACTTTAAAATTAAAAAGAAAAAAAATTTTAGAAAAATATAAAGAAGAGTTAGAAAAACTTTATTAAATTAATTAAATTTATTGATTATAAAGCGCATAAACATTAACTTTTTTACATAATTAAAAATTATAAAAGTTTTATTTAATTCAAAAATTATTTTAAAATTTTAAACTTTAATTAAAGAATTGACATAACTTACATAAAAAAATAAAAATAAGGTAATTACGAATCATTTTGATTCGTTTAACTAAAAAGGGAGCTAAAGATGCCTAAGAGAAGAAAAAAAGCAAAGAAGGCTAAGAAAAAAGCTAAGAAAAAAGCTAAGAAAAGAAGAAGAAGATAATAACTTAGTATTCTTTATAAAAACGTCTCTCATAACTTTTAGTGTGAGAGGCGTTTTTTTTATCCCTCAATCTGTTCTTCAACATCAGAAATTGGCTCCTCAACTGTTAAATCATTTCCAGTTGAAGTTTTACTAGTTTTATTTTCATCACTAGCCTCTTTATTAAGATTTCTTTTTAGAGCTTTGTCTAATTTTTTCAAAGTATCATCTTTAGATAAATTCAAAATTATTTGAAATTCAGAAATAATTCTATCGTAAGCTTTTTCGAAGAGCTGTCTTTCACTGTAAGACTGGTCAATCATGATATCATCACCTTTATTTAAATCTCTGACAACTTCTGCAAGTTCATAAATTTTACCAGATGAAATTTTTGCCTCATATTCCTGCGCTCTTCTACTCCACATAGATCTTTTAATTTTTGGTTTACTTTTTAAAATTGAAATACTCTTATTAACTTGATTAATTGTTGAAAGTGGACGTAGATGAGATTGCTTATTAACTGGCACCATTCCATTTGCTTTATCTTTTTCAAATTTAATTATGTAAGTTTCAACATCTATGCCACCAATATTTATTTTTTTAAATTCTGTGATCTGGCCAACCCCATGTTTAGGATACACTATATAATCTTTGATTTTATATTCTTTTTTCTCTGTACTCTGTTTTTTTACTTTCTTAATCTCAGGTTTTATTTCGTTATTTTTTGGTATCCTTAAATTTTCTGTTTGTATTTCAATTTTTTTTCCTGTTTTCTTAGAAATTTTTTTAGGTATTTTTGATAGCTTTTTTGATTTTTTTGCTTTTACGGTCTTTTTTATTTTTTTTATTTTAGTCTTTTTTTTAAAGGTTTTCTTTAAAATATTTTTCAAACTTATTTTGCTCATTCTTATATTTTTCATGATCCACTGGTGGATCTTTTTTTTTATTTATATTCGGCCAGATTTCAGAATATTGTTTATTTATATCTAGCCATTTTTCGCTACCTATATCTGTATCAGCTTTAATAGCATCAACTGGACATTCTGGCTCACAAACGCCACAATCTATACACTCATCCGGTTTAATTACAAGCATATTTTTGCCTTCATAAAAACAATCAACAGGACAAACTTCAACACAATCCATTAGTTTACATTTGATACACTTGTCATTAACGATGTAAGTCATTTTAAAATTCTTTTTTAATTTTCTCTTTAATATCTCCCATTAACTTGTTGTCAATATAAAGCAATCCAGTTAACCTTCTCATTAAGTTAGTTTCGTATATATCTGCGTCATAATTAGAATAAATTATTCTCCAAAGTGTCTCAATTATCTTAATTTTGTTTTCTTCCTTCATATATTTAACTTCCTTAGTAAAATCTAATATTTGATTAGAGTCTCCCTCAATTTTTTTTCCGCTATTTATTATTTCTTGTAAATTTTTCTCACTAGCACCAATTTCTAATAAAGCTTTTTTAATAATTTCCTCTTCTATCGATGAATAATTTTCATCAATCTTTGCTGCATGAATTAATAATGCTGCAACTTTTGATAAGTCACCGTCTTTATCATTATCTTTCTGAAAGAACATAGATTTAATTTAAATTTAAATTTTTCAAAATTTTAAAGGGATTTTCTTTGTTATTTTTTTTGACCTCAATTTTAATCTTCTTTTTTGGCATGTATTTAAAAAATACTTCATTTTCTTTTTCTATAACTTTGTAACTCATTATTTTTAGTAATTGTTTGAAATTATCTTTACTACACCCCAACAAATTTAACATTTCTGGTACCATTTTTATTTCTTGCAAATTCCCAATTTTTGAATTAATTATTTTAACAAACAATCTCTCTAAAATATCAATTCTTATATAAAAATTGTTAAATTTTTCAAAGCCGCAAATTAGCATAAAACTTTTATTTTTAAATTTATCATTACTAATAAAATTGAGACCAAAAGTTGGTGGCTCTAAATTTAGGAATTTTTGATTATGATTTTTCCAAAGCAGTGTTCTTAGAGAAACAGGTTCTGGTTTAATTAGTTTGTTTAAGAAAACATGGTATCTTCCAAATTTTACTCCTAAATCTCTTAGAATTTTTCTATCACTTTGATCTAACTTTTGAATATAAGTTGACACTTGATCCCTTATCAAAACACCATTATTTTCATAAAGCTGATATGCTAACGCTTTAATTGATGAGTTTTTATCCTCAAGATTTTTTAAATCAAAAAGACTTTTTAAAGTCGTATTAATTTTATTTTTTAACCATTTTTCTAAAAAATTTATTAGCTTATCTCTCTGGTTCTTTTCGAGCATGTCATCAACTAATAATTCAATGTTGGGGGTTAAATAATCTTTTCCTGGGATTAACTTACCTATAGACGAATTTTCCCAATAAACTTTAAAATCACTCTTTAGATCTAATAAACCTGTATCAATTATCATTTGAATTCTTTTCTGAAGTTCAGGACCAATCGTTTTTCTTGCAGCTTTTTTTAAAGATTTGATATCGGTTTCAGGTGCTCCCTTCTTAAAATCAAGTTCTAATTTTAGACCATTAATTTTACCAATAAACTGATTATCAATCATGACATCATTGTTCTCTAAAACTTTTGTATCGAATTCCATATCTTGTTTCAAACCTCTTGCAAGTACGCTCGCTCTCTTGTCAATAAATGTTTTTGTAATTTCTTCATGAAGTCTATCTGAAAGTCTATCTTCTAAGAATTTTGTTTTTTCTATCCAATAATTTTGATTTTCAACCCAATTGTTTTTATTTGAAACATAAGACCAAGTTCTAACATTTGCAATTCTATTTGCTAAAGAATCGACATTTCCATCTAATTTATTAAGTTTCATAAGCTGTAAATGCATAAAATTATCAGTTATTTTTGCTTTATCGCTGTTTAAAAAATTAAATACTTTTCCGACAACATCTATGTGATTTCCATAGGTTTTTTTGACAAAATCAGGAATTTGACAACATTCCCATAATAAAATTAGGGTCTCTTTGACATTATTAACATTATATAAATCTAATTTTTTTATGAAATATTTAAGAACCTTCTCATCTTCACATTCTTGAATTTTTCTTAACCAATCTTTATTTGGTTTTTCCTCAAGTGATTTTAATAAAACTGATGGATTGTTAAAATTCAAATTAGAATTTCTCCAAAATAAGGTTCTTACCTCCTCAAATTTATGATTTTCTAATAAGTCAACCTCCTCGGCCGTTATCTCCTTACAATCACCTGTAATACCAAAATTACCATCATTAAGATACCTGCCTGCTCTACCTGCAATTTGCCCTATTTCAGATAGATTAAGTTTTCTAGATTTTTTTCCATCAAATTTTTTTAAATTTGAAAAATATACATGATCAAGATCCATATTGATTCCCATTCCTATGGCATCAGTTGCTACCAAAAAATCAACATCTCCCGATTGATATAAATCAACCTGAGCATTTCTAGTTTTTGGACTTAATGATCCCATTACTATTGCTGCCCCACCCTTTTGTCTTCGAAGTAATTCAGCGATTGCGTATACCTCCTCTGTTGAAAAAGCTATAATTGCTGTTTTCCTATTAATTCTTGAAATCTTTTTATGCCCTGCGTATGTAAGATTAGATAGTCTTTTTCTATTGATGAACTCTATATCTTCATTTAATTTAGAGATAATACTTTTGATTGTATTTGATCCCATAAACATTGTAAGCTTACTACCTCTCATATTTAATAGTCTATCGGTAAAAATGTGACCACGTTCATGGTCCGCACACATCTGAATTTCATCAATACCAACAAATTCTAAATCTTTGTCTATCGGCATAGACTCTACTGTGCATAAGAAATATTTTGCATTTATTGGTATAATTTTTTCTTCACCAGTTATCAAAGCAACTTCATCATATTTAGTTTTCTTAATAACTTTGTCATATACCTCACGAGCTAAAAGCCTCAATGGAAAACCTATCATTCCAGTATCAAAAGAAAGCATGGTTTCTATTGCAAGATGAGTTTTACCTGTGTTTGTAGGACCCAGTACTGCTGTGATTTTATTTTTTTTCATTTCTATCTTTGGTATGTTAAATATTTCACCTACAAGATATAGTTGTTTGCAAAGAACAAAAATAGACTAAAACATGACCGAATCATTAGATTAAAAGTTCTCATTTCAAATTTTAATCAGTTTTACTTTTAACATAATATAATTAATTACTCAAAATAAGATATTAGCCATTCAGTCTTAAGACTTCATTTTAAGAATTTTCCAAACACCAGAGGCTGAAGTAATAATTTTATTATTACATTTTAACTCACAAAATAAAAATACTAATGTTTTAGTTTTTTTTTGAATTTTTACATGTCCGATAATTTCATCACCAATTTTTGAAGCTCCAATATATTTTAAATCTAAAGAGATTGTCACACATGGTGCATTTTCAGAACAACGATGTGCTGCTGTCCCAGCACCAGCATCTATTAAAGCTGCCAAATATCCTCCATGAGTAATACCTGCCGCGTTCAAATGATTTTGATCTATAATAGATTTAAATTCATACTCATTTTCAGAAATATTTCTAAACATAACACCACCATTGTGTTTCATAAAACCATTTTTTAAACTTATTTGTTCAAATTTATTTGTCATAATTTTAAAGAATAAATGTTAAAATTAATAAGATTATAAAAATGATTATAAAAAAATAAATAACTGACATTTGAAGTGAAGATTTAATTAGCCATTTTATCATAAATAATCTCTCTATGGTGCGCCTGCTAGGAGTTGAACCCAGAACCTCCTGGTCCGTAGCCAAGCGCTCTATCCAATTGAGCTACAGGCGCTTTTTTAAATTTTATTTATTATTCTATATCATTTTTTAGTGTATTTTAATGATAAGACAAATTTAAATTATTATGAATAATTCAACAAAAGAAGTTGTAATTGTAGAAGCGATTAGAACTCCTATTGGATCTTATAAAGGAGCTTTAAAAGATCTAAGAGCGGATAAATTAGGCTCAATAGTAATAAGTGAGATTTTAAGAAAGACAAAATTTCATAAGAATGAGATAGATGAGGTAATTATGGGCCAGGTACTTACAGCTGGGGGAGGACAAAATCCTGCAAGGCAGGCTGCTGTTAATGCTGGAATAGATATTTCAAAACCAGCATATATTATAAATCAAGTGTGTGGTTCTGGATTAAGAGCTGTGATTTCAGGTTACCAATCAATTAAACTAGGTGAGGTAAAATGTGTGATTTCTGGAGGTCAAGAAAATATGTCTTTAGCACCTCATTCAATCTTTTTTAGAGATAATAAAAAAATTTCTGAAGAACAATTGGTAGATACAATGATCAGCGATGGATTAATAGATGCTTTTAATAATTATCATATGGGTGTAACAGCTGAAAATGTTGCAAAGGAATTCAATATTTCAAGAGATGAACAGGATGATTTTGCACTAAATTCTCAAAAAAAAACAGAGGTTGCAATTAGTATAAACAGATTTGATGAAGAATTAATAAAGATAAATCAAAACGGAAGTATTATTGATAAAGATGAGCATCCAAGAAAAGGGATCTTAAAATCTGATTTACAAAAATTACAAACTGTATTTTTAAATAATGGAACTGTTACACCAGGAAATTCATCTGGAATAAATGATGGTGCAGCAGCATTATTGTTAACAACAGTTGAGGAAGCAAAAAAAAAATCAATGGACCCATTGGCAAAAATAATTTCATGGGCTTCAGTTGGTGTTGACCCAGCCTTAATGGGTCTTGGACCTATAGAAGCCGTTCGTGAAGCAGCTAAAAAAGCAAAATGGAACATAAGTGATATAGATTTATTTGAAATTAATGAAGCGTTTGCAGCCCAAAGTATTGCTGTAATTCGTGAATTAAAGATTGATAAAAATAAGGTTAATGTAAATGGTGGAGCAATAGCTTTAGGTCATCCAATAGGGGCATCAGGAGCTAGAATATTGGTTACCCTAATTCACGAAATGAAAAAACAGAAAAAGAGCAAAGGTTGTGCTACGCTTTGTATAGGTGGTGGCATGGGTATAGCATTATGTATTGAGAGAATTTAAGAATTAATTTTTCTATATTTCTCATCTAATAAAACTTTTTGTATCCAAATTTTAGCATCTATACATGCGTCTTCTTTTGTGTGAAAAAGGGCATTTAAGAACTTTTTAAACATTTTTTGATCCTACTAATAAAGAGTGTCAAAAAATTGGGCAGAATGTGTTAAAATTAGCAATTAAGTAAATTTATATATTGTATAAGATCTAAGATAACAAATGAGTGAAAAATTATTAGTGCCTGACATAGGTGATTTTGAAAATGTAGAGGTCATTGAGTTATTAGTAAAGGAGGGCCAAGAGATAAAAAAAAATGATTCCGTCGTAACTATTGAGAGTGATAAATCAAGTGTTGAAATACCTTCAACATTATCTGGTAAAATTGAGTCGATAAAAATTAAGGTTGGAGACAAAGTTTCAAAAGGTGATTTACTTTTGAATATTTCAACTTTAAATGAAATTAGTTCACAATCTAAAATAATTCCAAAAGATACTGAAAGTTTGATTAAAGAAGCTGAAAAATCATTAGAAAAAAAGCATGATCAAAGCACCCAAATAGATAATAATGAGAGAAAAAAATCTGAAATTATCCAAGTTGTAAATGGTGGTGATATTGATCCACTAGAAACTAATGATTGGCTGGAGTCCCTTTCAGCAGTGATTGAAAAAGATGGTAATCAAAGAGCTCACTATTTAATTAAAGAACTAATCAATAAAGCTTATATGAATGGTGCAAATATACCTTATACGCAAAATACACCTTATATAAATACAATCCCAGCAAATGAAGAAAAAAAGTCTAATGGTGACCAAAATATTGAGCGAAAAATTAGATCATTTATAAGATGGAATTCTGCTGCAATGGTTGTTCGAGCAAATAAAAAATTTCCTGAACTTGGTGGACATATTGGTACATTTGCATCTGCAGCTACACTCTACGACGTAGGAATGAATCATTTTTGGCGTGCTAAAAATAATAAATTTGGTGGAGACTTGATTTATTTTCAAGGTCATAGTGCACCAGGAATGTATGCTAGAGCATTTCTTGAAGGTAGGCTAAATGAAAAACAGCTAGATAGTTTTCGACAAGAAGTTGATCCAGGAGGTTTGTCATCTTACCCACATCCTTGGTTGATGCCAAAATTTTGGCAATTTCCAACTGTCTCGATGGGATTAGGCCCAATGTTAGCAATCTATCAAGCAAGATATATGAAGTATTTAATTAATAGAGGTTTGATTAAAGATGAAGGAAGAAAGGTATGGGCTTTTTTAGGTGATGGAGAAATGGATGAACCAGAGTCATTGGGGGCAATTGGTTTAGCAGCTAGAGAAAAATTAGATAATTTAGTCTTCGTAATTAATTGTAATCTCCAAAGACTGGACGGACCAGTAAGGGGAAATGGAAAAATAATACAAGAGTTAGAGGGAATTTTTAGAGGCGCAGGATGGAATGTAATTAAGGTAATTTGGGGCTCTTATTGGGATTCATTATTAGCGAATGATAAAACTGGTCATTTAATCAAAGTTATGAATGAAACTGTTGATGGTGAGTATCAAGCAATGAAAGCAAGAGACGGTGCATATGTTAGAGAAAAGTTTTTTGGTAAATATCCAGAAACAAAAGAACTGATCTCAAGTCTTTCTGACAAAGACATCTGGAGATTAAACAGAGGCGGTCACGATCCTCACAAGGTTTATGCAGCTTATGACAAAGCTTCAAAAAACGTAGGAAGTCCAACAGTAGTGATTGCTAAGACTATTAAAGGTTATGGAATGGGAAAAAGTGGAGAAAGTGTTAATACAACACATCAAACTAAGAAATTAGATATTGATGATTTGATGTATTATAGAGATAGATTTGATGTACCTTTAACAGATAAACAAGTTCAAAATATTGAATATTATAAGCCAAATCAAAATTCACCAGAAATAAAATACTTAAAAGAAAGAAGACTGCAGCTCGGTGGCTTCATACCAGAGAGAACTACTTACGCAAAACCTATTAAGGCACCTCCAAAAGATATTTTCAACAACATGAAAGAGTCTACTGGTAAAAAAGAAATGTCCACAACTATGGCTCTGGTTAGGATGCTTACAAATCTTTTAAGAGATAAAAATGTTGCCTCAAGGTTAGTTCCTATTATTCCAGATGAAGCAAGAACTTTTGGTATGGAGGGTTTTTTTCAAAAAATTGGTATCTATGCACATGAAGGACAAAAATATGAACCAGAAGACTCCGCACAACTGAGTTCATATAGAGAGGAAAAAAGCGGACAAGTTTTAGAGGAGGGAATTAATGAAGCTGGCGCCATGTCATCCTGGATTGCTGCTGGAACTTCATACACAAATCATGACATTGAAATGATTCCTATTTATCTTTTTTATTCAATGTTTGGTTTTCAAAGAATAGGTGATTTTGCTTGGGCCGGAGCAGATAGTCAATCAAGAGGGTTTTTAATTGGTGCCACCGCTGGGAGAACAACATTAGCAGGAGAAGGTTTACAACATCAAGATGGACATAGTCATTTACTCGCATCAACTATTCCTAATTGTAAGTCCTATGACCCAACATTTCATTATGAGCTAGCAACCATCTTTAGAGAAGGACTAAAAAGAATGCACGAGAAAAAAGAAAATATTTTTTATTACATTACAACAATGAACGAAAATTATCCTCATCCTGCTATGCCAACAGAAAAATCATGTGAAGAGGGTATACTAAAAGGAATGTATAAAATTAAAGAATTTAATAAATATAAAAAAACTAAAATTCAATTCTTGGGGTCTGGAACAATTTTAAGAGAAATGATTGCTGGCGCTGAAATTTTACAAAATGAATATCAAATTGATAGCGAGATTTGGAGTGTTACTAGTTTTAATGAACTAAGAAGAGATGGTTTAGAGGTCGAGAGATATAATTTATTAAATCCTGAAAAAGAACCTAAAAAGTCATATGTTGAGAATTGTTTAGGTAAAACTGAAGGTCCTATTTTAGCAGCTTCTGATTATATGAGAATGAACTCAGACCAAATTCGACCCTATGTTAACAAGAGCTTTTATTCTTTAGGAACAGATGGATTTGGTCGAAGTGATACAAGAAAAAATTTAAGGAAGTTTTTTGAAGTTGATAAAGAGCATATTGTAACTTATGGACTAAGTGTTTTAGCAAGAGAACAATTAACAGCTTCTAAATACGCTGAAGAGGCAATACAGAAATATAAAATTGATAAAAATAAACCGATGCCGACAAAATTATAATGCCAAAAAAAGATGTAAAAGTCCCAAATATTGGTGAATTTAAAGATGTAGAAATTATTGAAGTTTTAGTAAAAAAGGGTCAAAAAATAAAAAAAAACGATCCGCTCATAACCATTGAAAGTGATAAATCAAGTGTAGAAATACCCTCATTAGATGATGGAACTGTAATTTCTTTAAATGTTAAAATTGGAGACAAGGTATCTGAAGGTGATAAAATTATTGAAATTGAAAGTGTAGAAGAAATAAAAGAAAAAAGTGTTAACGAATTAACAAAAATTCAATTACCAAAAGATATAAAAAAAAATGAAGCAATAAAAGGAGAAGGATTTGAAAATATAATAATCAGAGATTTTTCCGATAAAGCTTCTGCATCACCGAAAGTAAGAAAATTTGCGAGAGAACTTGGGATAGATATCAATGAAGTATCTGGTAGCGAAAGACAAGGTAGAGTTACTGAAAGTGATGTAAAGTTATTTGTTGCAAATAAACCTCATAAAAGTTTTAAAGATCAAAACATAACTGAACAAAAGATTGAACAAGAATACCTTCATTCAGAGTTTGGCGAAGTAGACATTAAAGATATTCCTAGAGTAAAAAAGTTATCATCTAAATATTTGATGAAATCTTGGTCGAAAATTCCCCATGTAACTAATCATGATGAAGCTGATATAACAGAATTAGAGGAATTTAGAACTTCACTAACAGATATATATACCGGAGAGAAAAAAAAAATTACGCCACTAGCTTTTATTGTAAAAGCATTAACAACATCATTAAAAAAATTTCCAAATTTTAACACATCAATCGATGATATTGAGAATGGTAAAATGACCGTTAAACGATATTATCATGTTGGAATAGCAGTAGATACTCCACATGGCTTGATGGTTCCAAAATTAAGAAATGCCGATAATAAAAATATTTCCTTAATAAGCACAGAATTAAAAAAGATAAGTCAAGAGTGTAGAGATCTTAAAATTGATAAAAAAGAATTATTTGGAGGCTCTATGACAATAACAAGCCTTGGTGGGATTGGAGGATCTTTTTTTACACCAATTATAAATTATCCAGAGGTTGCTATCTTAGGAGTCGGTAGAGCAGAGAAAAAACAAGTATTTATTAATGGAAGTTTTGTTACTCGCACAATGCTACCATTATCACTGTCTTATGATCACAGAATTATTGATGGCGCAGAGGCAGCCCGTTTTAATAATGATTTGAAAGAAAATCTGGGTAAAAATTTTGCATATAAGTTAGCTGTTTAACTAAAATTATGTCTAAGAGCGTTTCATTATTCAGTGCTTTGTTGTGCACGTTTATTTGGGGGACTACATTCATTGCCCAAGACACTGGTATGGATGATATAGGTCCATTTACATTTAACGCAGTTAGATTTTTTGTAGGTTTTATGACAATCCTTCCTTTGGCTTTATTGTTTGAGACTAAAAAGTTTAAATTAAAGTTTAAAATTGGCTATAGATCATTTGTTATTTTATCTTTTTTAATTGGATTATCACTTTTCTTAGGCTCAGCACTGCAGCAAGTTGCTCTACTTTATACAGATGTCGCTAATGCTGCCTTTTTTACAATTTTTTATGTTCCCTTGGTACCAATTATAATTTTTATCTTTAAAAAAGACTCATTACATTGGAGTGTATGGCCATCAGTTATTTTATGTTTAATTGGTGGATATCTTTTAACAAATTTTTATGACGCCCAAATCAGACTTGGAGATACATTGGTCATTCTTGGTGCATTATTTTGGAGTACCCACATTATTTTTATTGGGATGATTATAAAAATGTATAACTTACCTCTAACAATAGGTGCTATCCAAACATTATTAGTAGCTCTATTTTCTATTATCATTGGTTTGATTTATGAGGAATTTGTGATTGAAAATATTCTAAATGAAATAGATTCAATTCTTTATGCTGGGATTTTATCAGGAGGGCTTGCATTTGTTTTACAAATTTATGCTCAAAGAAATATCACACCAG
>CABXSO010000009.1 GCA_902514945.1 uncultured Pelagibacteraceae bacterium
CTCAGGATTTGTGTGCGAAATGTAAGTTTGAAGAAGTTGCTTATTTAATCTTAAACGGTGAACTTCCAAACAAAAAACAATTAAAAGCTTTTGAAAAAGTAGAAAGAAAAGAAAGAAACTTGTCAAAAACTTTATTGGATGACATAAAAAAATTCCCAAAAAAAGCTCATCCTATGGATGTTGCAAGAACTGCCGTCAGTATAATGGGTCTTGAAGATAAAGATACCAAAGACAATTCACCAAAATCAAACATGAGAAAAGTAATGAGAATTTTTGCTAAAACACCAGTTGCTTTAGCTGCATTTTATAGAATAAGAAAAGGTAAAAAGGTAATTCCTCCTAAAAAAAAACTTTCCTTCTCTGAAAATTTTTTTCATATGTGTTTTGGAAAAGTACCTAGTAAAGAGATAGTAAAAGCTTTTGATGTTTCATTAATTTTATACGCTGAACACAGTTTTAATGTATCAACATTTACAGCAAGAACTATCACAAGTAGTTTATCAGATATTCATGGTGCAATTACTGGAGCAATCGCTAGTTTAAAAGGACCTTTGCACGGTGGGGCTAATGAAGAAGTGATGCATATGATGAATAAAATTAAAAAACCAGAAAATGCCTTAAACTGGATTAATAAAGCTCTAGATAATAAGGATGTTGTCATGGGGTTTGGTCATCGAGTTTATAAAAGCGGCGACTCTAGAGTTCCTACAATGAGAGAGTATTTTGGAAAAGTTGCTAAAATTAAAAAAGATAAAAAATTTGAAAAAATTTATGACATCGTTGAAAAAGTAATGATTGACAGAAAGAACATCTACCCTAACGTTGATTACCCTACGGGGCCTACATATCATTTAATGGGCTTTGATACTGATTTCTTTACACCAATTTTTGTAATATCAAGAATTACAGGCTGGTCAGCTCATATCATTGAGCAACATGCTGCGAATAAACTAATTCGACCTCTTGCAAGTTACAAAGGGAGTAAATACAGAAAAGTTATTCGTTTAAATCAAAGATAAATTAGATTTCTAAATAGCAAAACAAAATAACTGACATCAATCTACCCTATTCCACATCAGTCATTTGAGGTATCTACCTTTTATTAAAATTAATCAATTGAATAAGAGCTTTTTTGAGATAAATTTTATAATTTATGTCAAAACGCGCCATTCCTAATTAAAAATAAAACTTTAAAACTATTCAAAATGAAAAATTCTAATAACAATTTAAATAATAAAATATCTGATTCTGCTGATATCAGTAGACCGTGGGAAAAGGATAATCAAGCATGGTGGGACTGGTACGTTGGTCTTGCAGATAATGATTTTAAAGAACATGAAATCATAAATATAGCTCCCCTACCAGATATTGTAATACCGAGTGACAATGAAATTATCTCAGAATTAGCTGAGCCCTACCATTTAACTGACGATCAGATTAATTTTTTTAAAAAAAATGGTTTTATAAAACTTAAGAAGGTTTTTTCACCCGGGGCTGTTCTAAAACTTAGATCTGAGTTAATTAATCTATTAAAAAAAGAGTTTAAAGTTGATCCAGATAAAGAGGCTTATGACCGTTTCCTAAGCCTTGAAATGATTTGGCCTGACAACGCTCTACTGCGTTCTTATGTATTGTCACCACGTCTAGGGCAAATTTCGGCAAATCTTCTAGAAGTATCATCAGTCAGACTTTACCATGACAATGTACTAGCAAAACAATCTGGTTGTGGTCGTACACCATGGCACTTCGATGATCATCATTTTCCGTTAGATACTAATGATGTGGTTACCGCCTGGGCCCCAGTGCAGCCAACTCCTGTTGAGATGGGACCACTCTCTTTTGCTTATCCGCTTGATGTGCGCAAGTTGGTTAAGGATGTCACCTTTGAAAAGACTGGCACTGGTTATGACAGTGAGGTCTCAAAAATTTTTTCAAAAAATAATGTTAGCGTAAATGAAACTCCATTTGAACTTGGCGAAGTTAGCTTTCATCATAATTTAAACTTTCATACAGCTTCACGCAACCGTACTAACCGTAGCCGAATAGCTTTAGCCAATACTTATTACCGAGATGGAGCAAGAGTAATAAATGCACCCACTATGGTCTCTGGTGACTGGCAAAAATTTATGCCCAATATTAAGCCAGGAGAAATTGCTGCTAGTCCACTAAATCCAATTTGTTGGCCAGTTAAAAGTAAGTTATGAAAGACATAAACAATCAAAAGGGATTAAATTCGATCTGGACTGACAGTCTTGCCCGTAATCAACATCCTAACAGCAATGCTTTAATTGATCATTTAAAAGCTATCCATCAAGAAAACGCTGGATTTACAGAAGTTTGTGCAAGTTCTTGTCGTGATAAAGTTGGACGTAATAGTTACGAATGGCTAGCTGAACTTGTACCAGATAATAAAGTTTCAAATGTATTAGATCTTGCTTGTGGATCTGGGCCATTATTAAAAATATTATTTGATCGTAATAAAAATTTAAATTTAAACGGAGTAGACATGTGTCCTGAAGAATTAGCATTAGCAAAGATACGCCTCAAAAACAGTGGAGCTAATCTGATTGAGGCTAATGCGCAAAATTTAAAGATAATAACTGATGACTCTATCGATATAGTTTTATGTCATTGGGCATTAACATTAATGGATCCTATAGAACCTGTGCTAAATGAAGTTAAACGAATTTTAACCTCTAAGGGTCGGTTTACAGCAATAGTTGATGGGCCAATGGATATAGCACCCAGCTATAAAAAGGTACACGATTTAATTTATAGTTATGTTCAAGAAGAAATACCCAGTTATGGAAAGATTGATTTAGGTGATCCAAGAATACGAAGATCTGAAAGCTTGAGTATTCTAATCCGTAAGGTTTTTCCAGGGGCAAATATAATTATCGAAACTAATGTTGTATCTGTAGAGGGACCAGTTAATCAAATAGCTGAAATTGCAGCTGGATTTTTTTATGCTGCATTTGTCATAAATCCAGAAAAAAGAAAATTAATGATCACAAATCTATCTAAATTACTAACAATATCAAAAGAAAGTGATGATGTTGAGAGACAGGGACGTTTTTCAATGCCAATTAGTCGTCTTTTAGTTGTACCTGATATAAAATGAAATCATTTTCTGAAGAAGTAAGCCTAGCCTTAAGCAGGAGAAACAAAAGACTAAGTTCTAAATGGTTTTATGACTTCAAAGGATCAAAACTTTTTGAAAAAATTACTAAGTTGAAAGAGTATTATCCAACAAGAACTGAAAAAAAAATTTTAAAAGAAAATAGAATTGAGATTGCTAATAAAATAGGTAAGCACGCTGTTTTAATTGAACCAGGCGCTGGAGACATCAAAAAAATAGCTATTTTTCTGAGCAGCTTAGATAGCCCAAAAAAATATGTACCTTTAGATATATCTGAAGATTATATGACTAAAATATCTAAAGGTTTTAAAAAGAAATTTCCAAAAGTGGCTATTACTCCAAAAGGATATGACTTCTCAAGTAATACTAAACTACCTTTTAAAGTTAATTCATCAGAAAATATAATTATTTTTTTTCCAGGGTCAACTATTGGTAATTTTGAGAAAAATGAGGCTGTAAAATTTTTGAAAATGCTTAGATTAAAATTCAAAGCAAAAAAAATTATCATTGGTGTTGATTTGGTTAAAGATATTCCAACTTTAATTTCTGCTTACGATGATAAAAAAGGTGTAACTGCAGAATTTAACAAAAATATTTTACAAAGAATTAACAATGAGTTAGGTGGAGATATAAACTTAAGTTTATATGAACATTTAGCTATTTATAATAAAAAAAAACAAAGAATTGAGATGAGATTAAAATCAAAAAAGAATAATAATATTAAAATAAATGGTTCAAAATATTTTATTAAAAAAAATGAGGAGATTCATACCGAGAATTCTCATAAATACACAATTAAATCCTTCAAAAATATAGCCAATGAAGCTGGATGGAAAATTAAGAAGACTTGGATTGATGACAAAAATCTTTTCAGTATCCATTTTCTAGATCTGGCTCTTTAAATCTAATTATTAATTTCCTTAAACAAGTAATAAAACTAAGAAAATCATCTGCACAAAATTAATAACAACAGATATAAAATGTGAGTATTTAAATTTTTTGTCCTGTCCCTCATCTCTATATCTATTAATTAATGGCATTAATAGATAGTTTGATATAGCAAATAACAAGCTAATTGCTAATATTAAGTAGAAATCAAATCCTAGGTTACTTAGAAATATAAATGTTAATAGAACAATCAAACTTATCCCTAGATTAACATTATAATAGAAAGGAAATATTCTTCTTATAAACTTTCGAGCATTATCTTCGTCCAAGGTGGTAAATACTACTGGAGCAATTACAAATGAAAAAAATAACATAATTCCTAAGACCATTGCCGTTAAATAAATACTAAATTGTTCAATCATAATTTAGCTTTCTATTGAATTTTCCTCTTTCATTAATATCGGTCTACCATCATGAGCAGTATTTAGAGGTATGATCTTTCCCTTATACTTCGCACATAAAGTAGGAGCACTTCTTAATTCTTTTCCTAATCTTACCTCTAAATCTACAATTATTAATTTTGCATCATCTAATTCTTTTAATATTTTCATATTTCACTCCTATAATTAAATTTTATGATATATCTAAATTACTACTTCAAAACCCTCAAAATTAGGAGCCCCAAGATACAAATCTTTGTGTTTTCCGGCATTTTTATGAGCTAATCTAAAATTTTCTGATTTAGTCCAATTAATAAAATCATCTTTGGAATTCCAAATGCTATGAGAAGCATACAATGAAAATTCTTCATTTTTTTCACCTTTAACTAGATGGAACTCTTTAAAACCTTTTACATCATTAAGGTGTGTATCTCTTTCCCTCCAAACCTTTTCAAATTCAGCTTCTTTGCCTAATACAATCTTAAATCTATTCATTGCTATAAACATATGACAATGCTCATTTGATATTAATGTGTATGTTAATTGTATATTAACTAAATGCTTCTACCCAAGTTCCTTGTGTGGATGCTTTAGAATATTCAGTTGCACGACCTTCAAAAAAGTTCATGTGTTCAACAGCATTTAACATCGTGTCTAACCATCCTAACGGATTTTTCTGAACATCATAAATTGGCTCTAGACCTAATTGAGTTAATCTTCTATTTCCAATAAATCTAATGTAATCTTTAACTTCTTTTGCTGTTAAACCTTCCATTGGACCCATTTCAAAAGCTAAATCAATAAAAGCATCTTCATGCTCTATAATAGTTCTACAAGCTTCATAAAGTTCCTTTTTAAGTTTTGCATTCCATATTTCTGGATTTTCTTTTATGAATTCTTTGAAAATTCTAATCATTGAATTGCAATGAAGAGTTTCATCTCTTACAGACCAGGTAACTATCTGACCCATACCTTTCATTTTATTATGTCTCGGAAAATTTAAAAGAATTGCAAAACTTGCAAAAAGTTGAAGGCCTTCAGTGAACGCGCTAAAAACAGCAACTGTTTTTGCAATATCCTCTTTTGAACTCATATCAAAATTTTGCATGTAGTCATATTTATCTTTCATTTCTTTATACTTCATGAACGCAGAATATTCTGACTCAGGCATTCCGATTGTATCTAATAAATGAGAGTAAGCCGCAATATGCACTGTCTCCATAGAAGCAAATGCTGTCATCATCATTAAAACTTCAGTCGGTTTGAACACAGTTGTGTAATGTCTTAAATAACAATTGCTAACTTCAACATCAGCTTGTGTAAAAAATCTAAATATTTGAGTTAATAAATTTTTTTCTGATTGACTTAAATTCTTTTGCCAATCTCTAACATCATCACCTAATGGTACCTCTTCTGGTAACCAATGAATTCTTTGTTGTGTTAACCATGCATCATAGCACCATGGATATCTAAAAGGTTTGTAAACTGGATTTTCAACTAATAGACCCATTTTTTTTGGCTGAACTATTTCTTTATTAGGCATTTTAATTTTTTCTGTTACTGACATGATAAACACTCCTCGTATTCTGGTTCTTGGTTTGGTTGATTATTTTTGGATTTATATACATTAGCTGTAACATCTGTTGATTTAGCATCATTGATATTTTCAGCTCTTTGAATTGATTTTGATCTGCAGTAATAAAGGCTTTTTAAACCTTTTTTCCAAGCATCAAAATGAATTCTATGTAATTCTTTTTTATGAACGTCTGCTGGTAAAAATAAATTGACCGATTGGGCTTGTGAGATAAATGGCGTTCGATCACCACTTAATTCAATAATCCACTTCTGATTTAACTCAAAAGCAGTTTTAAAAACATCTTTTTCTAAATCAGTTAAAAAATCTAAATGAGAAACTGATCCTTGATTAGTTGTAATTGTGGACCATGTTTCATCATCGTTTTTACCATGACCTTCTAATATCTCTTCAAGATATCTATTTCTAACATTAAATGATCCAGATAAAGTTTTGTGTGTGTAACTATTAGCAGCAACAGGTTCTACTCCTGGAGAAGCTCCACCACAAATAATTGAAATAGAAGCAGTTGGGGCTATTGCAGTTTTATTTGAAAACCTTTCTTGAAATCCATATTCTGCAGCATCAGGACAAGCTCCTCTTTCTTCAGCTAGGTCTTTTGAAGCCTGATTAACTTGTTCATCAATTTGTTTAAATATCTTTTTATTCCAAGATTTCGCCATAACTGACTCAAGTGGAATTCTGTTTTTTTGTAAAAAGGAATGGAAACCCATTACGCCTAATCCAACACTTCTCTCTCTTTCAGCAGAGTACTTAGCATCTTTAAATTGATCGGGTGCTTTATTTATAAAATCAGATAATACGTTATCTAAAAATCTCATTACATCACCAATCATATTTGGATCATCTTTCCACTCATCATACTTTTCTAAATTTAAAGAGGACAGACAACAAACAGCTGTTCTATCATGTCCATCCTTATCAATTCCTGTGGGCAAAGTTATTTCACTACACAGATTAGAAGTCTTAACTGTAAGGTTAGCCAATTTATGATGTTGAGGGATTTGTCTATTAACAGTATCAATATAGATTATGTAAGGCTCCCCCGTTTCTATTCGTGCTGTTAATAATCTAATCCATAAATTTCTAGCTGATAAAGTTTGTTGAACAGTTCCATCTACAGGACTCTTAAGTGCCCATTGTTCATCTGTCTCTACCGCTCTCATGAATGCATCTGATACTAAAACTCCATGATGCAAGTTTAAAGATTTTCTATTTGGATCACCACCGGTTGGTCTTCTCATTTCGATAAATTCCTCAATCTCAGGATGATCAATTGGAAGATAACATGCAGCAGAACCTCTTCTTAAAGAACCTTGGCTAATTGCCATAGTTAAAGAGTCCATTACTTTTATGAATGGAATTATCCCAGAGGTCTTTCCAACTTTTCCTATTTTTTCTCCAATAGACCTTAGGTTACCCCAATAACTTCCTATACCACCACCTTTTGCAGCTAACCAAACATTCTCACTCCAAAGATCTAAAATACCACCTAAGCTATCTGAGGCCTCATTAAGAAAACATGAGATAGGTAAACCTCTTTTAGTCCCACCGTTTGATAAAACTGGTGTTGCTGGCATGAACCACAGATTGCTTATGTAATTATAAATTCTTTGTGCATGAAGGTTGTCATCTGAGTAAGTACTAGCTACTCTTGCAAATAAATCTTGATAAGACTCATTGTGTCCTAAATATCTATCTTTTAAAGTTGCTTTGCCAAAATCAGTCAGATTTACATCTCTTGAACGGTCAATTTTAATAATTATGCCTTTATCATTTTGAAAAAGCTCAGTTTCATTATTTAACGAGAATAGATCTGGTCTATTGCTTTTTTGGACTTCTTTGACCTGTGGGCTATATTCAGAGACAGCTTTCTTTAAGGCCTGTGATAGTATTTTATTCATATTTTTTAATATATTTTATTATTATTACGAAAACAACTACATGTTGTATGCGCTATGTATCAATATACTATATAACTTGTAAATCAATAGAACATTTATAGAACAATGAAAAAATATTTCAACTATAAAAGTCAAAAAAATGTAAGTAATTAACACTATGTCTGAAACTTTAAAAATAGACCCCTATGGTTTCCGTGAATATGACGCTCGTTGGGTCTTTGAGAAAGACATCAATGAATTAGGAATAACGAATCTTGGAAAAGGCTTAGGGACACAAATTAAGAAACATACTAAAAAAGAAAATCCAAGAGTAATTGTCGGGCATGATTACAGATCATATAGTGAAAAGATAAAGTCTGCTTTAAAGAAAGGTTTAATTTCAACTGGATGTTTCATTGAAGATGTGGGTTTATCATTATCGCCAATGGTTTATTTTGCACAATTTAATCTAGATGCTGATGCGGTTGCGATGGTAACAGCCAGTCATAATGAGAATGGTTGGACGGGCGTAAAAATGGGTATCAAAAAAGGATTAACTCATGCTCCTGAGGAAATGAATGAATTGAAAGAAATCACCTTAAACCAAAATTTTACTAAAGGTGAAGGAAATGAAAAGCAGATCAAAGATTTTGATAAGATTTATAAAGAGGATTTAATTAATAAAAATAAATTGAATAAAAAAATAAAAGCTGTAGTTGCATGTGGTAATGGTACAGCAGGTATTTTTGCTCCTGATATACTAAGAGGAATAGGATGTGAAGTGATTGAATTAGATTGCAAATTAGACTGGAATTTTCCAAAATACAATCCAAATCCTGAGGACCTAGAAATGCTTCATGCTATAGTTAAATCAGTAAAAGAAAACAATGCTGATATAGGTTTTGGTTTTGATGGAGATGGTGACCGTGTTGGCGTAATCGATAATGATGGTAACGAAATTTTTTCTGATAAAATAGGATTATTAATTGCTAGAAACCTATCTAATTCTCATAAAAATTCAAAGTTTATTGTAGATGTTAAATCTACTGGCCTTTACTCAACTGATGAAGTTTTAAAACAAAATCAATGTGAAACTTTATATTGGAAAACAGGTCATTCTCACATTAAAAGAAAAGTGCATAATGAAAAAGCTTTAGCTGGATTCGAAAAAAGTGGTCATTTCTTTTTCAATCAACCTTTAGGATATGGTTATGATGATGGGATTAATTCAGCAATTCAAGTTTGTCATTTGTTAAATAATCAAGATAAAAGAATGAGTGAAATTATTAAAGATCTCCCCATCACTTATCAATCACCAACAATGGCTCCTTTTTGCTCAGATGAAGAGAAATATAGCGTAGTAGATCAAATGGTAAATGAATTTAAGAAAATAAAAGAAAAAAAAATAAAGATAGATAATCAAGAAATAAAGGAAATAATAACTGTAAATGGAGTAAGATTCTCTTTTGAAGATGGTTCATGGGGTCTGATTAGGGCTTCATCGAATAAACCTTCTTTAGTTGTGGTTACAGAAAGCCCTACGTCAGATTTGAGAAAATTAAATATTTTTAAATTCATCGATGAGATCCTTAAAAAAACAGGGAAGATTGGTGAATACGATCAAAAAATTTAGATTTAATAATTAAGAGATTCAACTATTAAGTGTTCATTAAATTTTAAAGAATCATTTAAGTTTGTAGCTGTGAGGTGATGGAGGGAGACTGAAATCACCTCTTTTTTTTTTATGGCAGATAAAAAAATTAGATCAATTGCTAAAACATTTTCTTGGAGATTTATTATTTTTGTCTATTGGGTAATTTTTGGATATATTTATACTGGCTCATTTACTGGTGCGGGAATACTTGGTGTAGGCTCAATAGTTCCGCTATTTTTCTATTATTTTCACGAAAGAATTTGGACCAAGATTAAGTGGGGAACAGATTAATTATTGACTTATAGATAGGTATTCATAGAAAGATCTAATCGACACGATTATCAAAAAAATTCCAAAAATTTTACTTAATATATTTTTATCAATTTTATAAACTGCTTTTGCACCTACCCTCGCCATTATCATCGTTACAGGTACAAAAACTAAAAACCCAATTAAGTTTACATATCCTACAGTATAAGGAGTGCTAATATTATCCAAAATTTTACCTCCTGTAATCATTGTAATAGTGCCAAATACTGCAATTAAAAAACCTACTCCTGCAGCAGTGCCAATTGATCTTCTTATATCGTAACCAAAAGTTCTCATAAAAGGAACCATTAATGATCCACCTCCTATACCTAACAACACAGATATAAAGCCAATTATAATACCAGAAATATTTTTAGCTGAGTCAGAAATCATTTTTGGATTTTTTAAAAGTTGTTCCCTAAAAAAAATAAAAAATAAACCAACTATAAAAGCCATAATTGAAAAGAATAAAATAAAAGCTGGTGTTTTTAGGTTTACAGCTAAAAAAGTTCCAGCAATTACACCTAACAAAATAAAAATACCAAATGATTTTATAAGCTTAAAATCAACTGCATCATACTCCATGTGGGTTTTCGTTGATATAATGGAGGTTGGAATTATGATTGCCAAAGAAGTACCAACTGAAAGATGCATTCTTGTTGCAATATCAAAATCTAGAACGGTAAAAGCATAATAAAGCGCCGGCACTATTATAATTCCACCACCAACACCTAATAAACCTGCCATAAAACCAGCAACCGAGGCCGCTATAGACAAAACAAACAATAAATTTATAATTTCATTTATATCTAAAGTTTCCATTATGAATTAGCCTGAATAGCTTTCTCATTATTCTGAACAATAGCCATGATGTGTTTTGCTTTTTGAAAATCTGAGTCTCTTGCCATCATATTATCACTTAAATATCTTTTCCATTCTTTTGAACCAACCTGTCCATGATATAAACCTACCGTATGTCTCATGATGTGATTGATCTTTGTTCCTAATTTTACTTCTCTATCTGCATATTCTAAAAGTTTTTCCACAACTTGTTCTCTTGTTGGGTTATTTTTTGTTTTGAAAATTTCTTTTTCAATATCAATTAAAGAATATGGATTTTGATAAATTGATCTTCCTATCATAACTCCATCACATAAATTTAAATGGTTTTCAATTTCTTTAACTTTTGATATTCCACCATTTATAATAATTTCTAAATTTGGATTTTCTTTTTTTATATCGTAAACCATTTTATAATTTAGCTTAGGTATATTAAGATTCTGTTTTGGAGATAGACCGGTCAGCATTGCTTTTCTAGCATGTAAAATAAAAGTTTTTGAACCAGCATCTCTCATCTTGTGAATAAAATTGTTAAGATAATCAAATTCCTCTGTATCATCAAATCCAATTCTCGTTTTAGCTGTAACTGGTATTTTACAAGCATTGACCATTGAATTTATACATTCTGCAACTAAGTCTGGCTCCTTCATTAAACAAGCGCCAAACATATTTTTTTGGACTTTTTTACTAGGACAACCTAAGTTAATATTTATTTCATCGTAACCCATATCCTCGGCAATTTTAGCTACCTTCGCCAGTTCCTCTTTATCAGATCCACCTACTTGCAAAGCCAATGGTTTTTCATCGGGGCTAAATGATAATATTTTTTTTCTATCTCCATGTATTGCTGATTTTGTAGCAACCATCTCTGTATAGAGCATTACGTTTTTACTCATCAGTCTTAAGAAAAAACGATCATGTCTATCAGTGCAATCCATCATTGGAGCAACTGAAATTTTTCTATTAATCTTTTTATTAGAAACCAAGGTCTTTACCCATTATTTTATCAGGCAACCATGTAACAATTTCAGGAAAAATACATAAGATTAATATAGCTAAAGCCATAATTATCATAAATGGTATAGATCCTTTTAAAATTTCTGACAAACTAACGTCTGGGGTAATTCCTTTGATAATGTAAAGATTTAGTCCAACTGGAGGAGTTATTAATCCAATTTCCATATTTATTGTAAATACAATTGCAAACCAATAAGGATCAAAACCCAATGTTGTTATAACAGGTAGCAATATTGCTGAAGTCATTACGATGACTGCAACTGGAGGTAAGAAAAAACCAGCAATTAGAAGAAATATATTAATTAAAAGAAATACAACCCACTTGTTTGAACTAAGATCTACCATGCTTTGAGCTAGAGACTGGGTTACATAAAGTTGTGAAAGAGTAAATGCAAAAAGATAGGAAGCAGCAATAATAAACATTATCATCACACTTTCTTTCATTGAAACTTTAACAATATTCCAAATCTTTTTAGGCTGATAAATTTTGTAGACAACAGCAATCAAAACAAAGACTAAAAATGCTCCAACTCCTGAAGCCTCTGATGGTGTTGCTACTCCACCATATAAAACATACAAAACACCAGCTATAATCGCGAGGAAAGGAAGAATTCTTGGTAAAACTTCAAGTTTTTCTTTTAGAGTTGGTCTTACTCTATTTCTTAAAGCTTTTGCTGCATCTTTATCAATAAAATAGCTATGGATAAGTGCCCATATCGCAAACATTCCTGCCAACATAAAACCTGGCACTAGACCACATAAAAATAATCTTCCGATGGATGTACCAGTTGCGATTCCATAAACAATTAAAACAATACTTGGAGGAATTAAAACTCCTAAAGTTCCACCAGCTGCGATAGTTCCTGTTGCAATTTGATCAGAATATCCCCTTTTTCTCATTTCAGGGATTCCCATTGTTCCAATTGCTGCACAAGTTGCAGGACTAGAACCACTTAAAGCTGCAAAAATTGAACATGCTCCTATATTGGAAATAACCAATCCTCCAGGTACTCTCCAAAGCCATCTATCTAATCCTGTATACAAATCTTTTCCAGCAGGAGAATTGGCAACTGCCATTCCCATCAGAATAAACATTGGTATAGAAAGTAAAACAAATGAATTAAGTCCAGCAAAAAATGTTTCGGCAAAAACATCAAGCATTTGAAAACCTTCAAATGAAACCAAAAGAACTATAGACACAAAACTCAAACCGAAAGCAATTGGAATTCCCGAAAAAAGTACCACTAGAGTAAAAACTGCAACAATTATTGCTATTATTAATGGGTCCATTAATTCTGATCCTTATCGTCAGTTAGTTTTATAATTTCTGCGATATACTGAAGTATCATTAATACAGCTCCTATCATCATTGATGAAT
Source organism: uncultured Pelagibacteraceae bacterium (assembly GCA_902514945.1). Classification (GTDB taxonomy): domain Bacteria; phylum Pseudomonadota; class Alphaproteobacteria; order Pelagibacterales; family Pelagibacteraceae; genus Pelagibacter. The sequence goes on from CABXSO010000009.1 coordinate 13,143, forward strand.
ATGGAATCCATAACGGTGGATCCCAAACAGTGCCTGTTGTATAATTTTTGGTAAATGCTTCCTCTACCATTATAAATCCAAAATAAAATAAAATTAAAAAGAAAGATAAACTTAAAAATGAAGTAAAAATTTTTAATCTAATTATATTTTTTTTTGACAAAAAATCATAAATCCACTCCATACTGACGTGGGCTTTTTCACTAAGTACGTATACACTTCCTATAAAAGTTGAGGCAACTAAAAGCATTGTAACAAGCTCTGTTTGCCAAGTAATTGCTCTTTGAAAAAAATACCTTTCAAAAACAAGTTCAACAATAACTAAAATTGATAAAAGTAATGCTAAGACTGCAAAAGCACCACATGCTTTGGCTATTAAATCACAAAATTGAAGATATTTTTTTTTCATAAAAAAACCCCTATTTAAAAAAAATAAATAGGGGTTCTTTATATATTATTTTATTTAACTGCTAAAGCCATTTCCATAAGCTTATCGCCACCTGGCACTTTATCAGCAAATGCTTTGTGGGAAGATTTTTTTGCAATCTCTACCCATGCAGCATGGTCTTTTTCAGACATGTATACTAATTTTACGCCTGCAGCTTTATAAGCATCTTCAAACTTTTTATCTAAGTTTTCTACTTGAGCTGTCATATATTTCTCAGCAACTTTACCAGCTTTCATTAAAGCTTTTTGTTGCTTAGAATTTAGTGCATCGAAAGATTTTTTCGACATCAAAATTGGTTCATACATAAACCATAGACCAAATTTTCCTGGAGGAGTTGCACATGAAACTTGTTCATAAATTTTATAACTTACAAAACTTCCTGAACTAGTGTTAGCACCAGTCAATACACCTGTTTGTAAACCTGTGTATATTTCTGATGATGGCATACTTTGTATACCTGCTCCTGCTGCTTCTAACATTTGGTTAAATGCTTTACCTGCAGCTCTCATAACTTGACCCTTTGCGTCACTAGGATTTTTTATACATTTTGACTTTGAAGCAAAACCACCACCTAACCATGCGTCAGATAAAACTACTACACCAGCGTCGTTAATAATTCTTTTAATCTCAGTCATCATTGGTCCTTTATTGAATCTCAATGCATGATCGTGATTTTTAACAGTTCCTGGCATTAAAGTTGCATCAAATTCTGGATGGAACTTAGACGCGTAAGCTAATGGAAAAGCAGAAATATCCAATTGACCAGTTGTCATTGGTTTCCACTGTTCTTTAGGTTTGTATAATGATTTGGCTGGATAAATTCTGATATCTATTCCAACATTTGCTTTTTTTACCTCGTCAGCAATGATTTGTACCATTTCATGACGTGGATCGAAAGATCCATCAGCTCTTGGTGTTCCAGGCCATTGGTGACTTGCTTTTAGCGTAGCAGCATAAGCAGAACCAATAGTAGTAAAAACAAAAACTAATGAAGTTAAATATAAAGATATTTTTTTTAACATTATTTTTCCCTCTATTGTTATTTTTAATAATTCAATTAAAGTGAACTTATTAATAAGAGTCAAGTCGCCAAAAACTCAATTATTATATTAATTATATGGATGGACCTTTAAAAAACCTGCTAGTTGTTGATTTAACGAGAGTATTGGTTGGTCCCTACTGTACTATGATTTTATCAGATCTTGGAGCTAGAGTAATCAAAGTTGAAGCTCCAGAAATTGGTGATGACTCCCGTAAATTTGGGCCTTTCATAGAAGAATACTCTGCTTATTTTATGTCACTAAATAGAGGTAAAGAAAGTATTGCCCTTAACTTAAAAAAAGAGGAAGACAAAAAAATTTTTGATAAGATTTTATCCAAAGCAGACATATTAGTTGAAAATTTTAAACCAGGTACTTTAGAAAAATGGGGATACGGTTGGGGAGATGTAAGTAAAAAATATCCAAAATTAATTTATGCATCTGCTTCAGGTTTTGGACAAACTGGTCCTCTAAAAGAACTGCCTGCTTATGATATGGTTGTTCAAGGTATGGGGGGATTAATGAGTGTAACTGGTCAACCAAACTCAGAACCAACAAGAGTAGGAACATCAATTGGAGATATCACAGCTGGTTTATTTACTGCGATTGGAATAAATGCAGCTCTCTATGATAGACAAAAAACGGGTAAAGGTATGTACATAGATGTTTCGATGCTTGATTGTCAAATAGCGATTTTAGAAAATGCTATAGCTCGTTATTTAGCAAAAAATGAAATACCAAAACCAATGGGATCACGTCATCCATCGATTGCACCATTCGAAGCTTTTAAGACCAAAGACAGTTATATAATTATCGCAGCTGGCAATGATAGACTGTTCGAAAAGCTTTGTGAACTTTTAGGAATATCTGAAATAAATAAAGATCCAAAATTTTATGACAACTCATCTAGAGCACAAAACATGGATGAACTTAAAGTAATTCTTGAAAAAAAACTATTAACTAGAAATACCAATGAATGGGTAAAAGATATGGAAAAAGAAAAAATTCCATGTGGTCCTATATCTAATATAAAAGAAGCTGTGGAGAATCCTCAAGTAGATGCCAGAAATATGATTGTCAAAGCCTTTCATAAAAAAATTGGAGATTTCAAATTAGCTGGTAATCCAATTAAAATGTCTAGCTATAAAGACGAAAAAACTAGAGGTGATATCCCTGATTTAGATGAACATAGGGAAAAAATTTTAAAAGAATTTACTTAATTATTTTCAGTTTCGTTAGAAGTATCTTGTTCAGAAGTTTGGTTTTCTGTTTCATTCACTTCGTCTAATGAAACATCACCTTGTTCTTCTCCAGTTTCATCGGTTGCTGATGTGTCTATATCTGGCTTAGCTGTTTGTGATAACTCTGCTAAATCATCATTTGAAACTTGTATTTTTTCTGGAGTCTTTCTCGCTCTCTTTGATGGTAAAATAGGTGTTCCACTTTTTGAAATTTCTCCTTTATATAAACTTTCAAAATCATCACCTACTTCCTCATCATCTTCAGCCCCATCATCAACCTGCTCTACATGTTTTCTTAATTTGTAAACTGCACTTTCAGTAAGCTCATTTACTTTAATATTTTCATCTGCAATTTCTCTTAAAGCAATAACAGTATTTTTGTCATTATCTTTATCTAAAGTGGGTTCTATACCAGTATTAAGTTGAGTTGCTCTTTCTTTAGCCACTAAAACTAACTCGTAAGGGCTGTCTACTTTATCTATACAATCTTCTACAGTAACTCTTGCCATGCTGAGTATCTATACAGTGAGTTTTAAAAAATCAAGGAGAATTTTATAAATACTCTGGATTTAGCTTATTTTTAACAAACAACAAAAGAGCCGCTGATAAGGCAGTATAAATAAAAGATATTAAGGCTATCTGCTCTATTGAGAATCCAATATCTATTAATATGCCAAATAAAGCAGTGCCAAAAGCAGTAGAGAAAACCATCAAAGCCGTAGTTAAAGCTTTAATTGAACCAATATATCTTACACCATAAATTTCTGCCCAAGTTGAAGAGCCTAGGACGTTTGCGAGTCCATTTGAAATACCAATTAAACCTAAAAATATGTAAGCAGAATATGTAATATCAAAATACATAAGAACTACAGTGGAAATTAATAATGGAATATTCATAAAAATAAGTAATTTTCTACTCGTAAATTTATCAATTAGAAATCCTGCAATTAATAGAGTTAATACTGACAAAATTGAGTAAACCATAAAAGATTGAGCGATTACATAAGTACCCCACCCTTTAGACTCTAAAATAAAAGATTGATAAACAAATACACCCGTAACAATCCATGGCATCGCTAACATATTCAAACAAACGATATAAAATCGATAGTCTTTTAGAACTTCAATTCTTTTCCATTGTCTTATTTTTTCATTAAATACTTGTTGATTAGTCTCTTCTCTTGAGTCAAAGTTTAAGTTCTTTACCAAAATAAAAGAAGTAATTGGAAGAAATATTAAAACTAATATTGAAATATATATCCATAGATTTTGCCAAGAAATAATAGTTAGTAAATATACTATTAAAATAGGTAATATAAATTCAGCAGTAGAAAGACCAAACCAGATCACACTTAAAGCTTTTCCTCTAGATTTTGTAAAATATCTAGATATTGTAGTAGTTGCAGTATGAGACATCATACCTTGACCTGAAAATCTCATAAGAAAAATTGCAATAAATAAAAAAGTTATTGAAGAAATTTTTGAAAAGAAAAAACAAGAAAAAGATAAAAGTATTGTAGCAAAAAACGCAAATTTGAATATATTAATATCATCTATTTTCTTTCCAACCCAAATTAATAAAAAACCACTCAATAGAGTTGCAAATGAATAAATTGTTCCAAATTGTCCCTGTGTAATAGATAAAGTATCTCTTATACTAGAATTGAAAAGACCAAGAAAAAAACTCTGTCCAAAACTAGAAAAAAATGTAAGTATAAATCCGAATATAATTACTTTTAAACTTAAACTTTTAAACATATTAAAAAATTATGAGTTGTAACGTTGCTTTCATAGGTCTTGGTGTCATGGGTTATCCAATGGCTGGTTATATATCAAAAGGTGGACATAATGTAACTGTTTTTAACAGAACAAAATCCAAAGCTGAAAAATGGATTAAAGAATTTAAAGGAGAAATAGCTAACACACCAGCCGAAGCTGCAAAGGATGCTGAATATATTTTTACATGTGTAGGAAATGATAATGATTTAAGAGAAGTAACTTTTGGAGACAACGGTGCATTTAAAACAATCAAAAAAGGCGCGGTTTTTATTGATAACACAACTGCCTCTGCAACAATTGCAAGAGAGATACATGCGTATGCAAAAAAAAATGGATTTGGTGCATTAGATGCGCCAGTATCAGGAGGTCAAGCTGGTGCAGAGAATGGTGCATTGACAGTTATGATCGGTGGTGATGAAGCTGACTTTGATAAAGCAAAAGATAAAATTAATTGTTACAGTAAAAAAATGAAACTACTTGGTCGTCCAGGAAATGGACAGCTTGCTAAAATGGTTAATCAAATTTGTATTGCAGGTTTAGTACAAGGTTTATCTGAAGCTATTAATTTTGGAATGAAAGCTGGATTAAATATGGAGGATGTAATTGAGGTTATTTCAAAAGGTGCAGCACAATCTTGGCAGATGGAAAATAGATATAAAACTATGATTGATGATAAATTTGATTTTGGTTTTGCTGTTGATTGGATGAGAAAAGATTTAAAAATTGCAATGGATGAGGCTAAAAATAATGGCTCATTGTTACCTATAACCGAATTAGTTGATAAATATTACGGAGAGGTACAAGGAATGGGTGGTAATCGTTGGGATACTTCAAGCTTAATAAAAAGATTTAGAAAGTAAAGTATGCAGCCAGCGTACTATGAAGATTTAGATGAAATTCAAAATAAATATTGGTCTATGTTGGATGATGCTGTAACCAACAGAAGTTCACCATTTAGAATTCCAGTCTTCATTTGCAGTCATCAAAATGAAGTTGATGGTAGAATAGTTGTCTTACGTAAATCAGACAGAGAAAGTAATCTCTTACAGTTTCACACTGACTTAAGATCTTCAAAAGTGGATATTCTGAAAAATAATAAAAATGCCTCTTTAGTTTTCTATGATAAAGAAGAAAAGATACAACTAAGAGTAAAAGTAGAGTGTGAGGTTAATAATCAAAATTCTATAACTGAAGAGTCTTGGAAAAAAACTCAACATATAAGTAGACGTTGCTATTTGACTGATAGTCCTCCAGGGACTACATCAAATAATCCAACATCAGGAATGATATCTAAATTAGAAGATTTTGATTATACCATGGAACAAAGTGAAGAAGGTTATAAAAACTTTACTGTGATTAGATGTAAAGTTAAATCTGTTGAATGGCTATATCTTGCCGCTAAAGGACATCGAAGAGCAAAGTTTGATTTAGATTCAAACAAAAAAGATTGGTTAGTTCCATAAAATGACTCAGATAAACAAAAAAATTTTAACAATGTTAACAATTATTTTTTTAAAATATTCATATGTTTATGCTGAAAATAAGAATGAATTATCAATAGGTATTGCAGTTGGAAATGGTATTATGGAAAATGTAAAAGGAATGCATGGTCCTACAGAAAATAATCCTGGTACAAATGTAAAAGGCCTAGTTTTAGATGATGATAGTTTAAATACAATATATTCACTAAGTATCGATTATAATAAATCTTTAAATGACAATTTATACATAAACTCTGGAATTGCATTTGCTCGTCATTATACGGGGGATACTAGCATTACTTTTGATGGAGGTGGTAATTCATCATTCCCTGATATTCATTTTAGAGGTTTGGCTTTAGAATTAGGTCCAAGTTATAGATTTAATGAAATTGTAAATTTCACACCTTATGTAGGTTTGAATGCCTCAGCCTTTTTAGGTTTTCAGTCAGATACAAACTTTGGTGTTAACTCAGGTACATATGGAGAAGGAGGTGCAGAAACATTTGTAGAATGTTATGGTATTACTCCAAACTTAGGGTTTTTTAAAAGTTCTGGTATTTTTAAAGGTTATGGCTTTTCAATAGAAAATTTAAAACTAGAATGTGATAACGATCATATGAGAAGTATGACAGAGGGTTATGAAGCTGATTTCGATATTATTCAATATCGAATTGATTACAGAATATTTTTTTAATTAAAAAATTAATTTAGAATATTCATTTTTCAATAGCCGCTAATTTTTTCTTTAATTTTGCAGGTAAATTTGCAAACCACTGTTTCTCTTTGCCTGACTCTGGTAAAACAGCTCCGTATTCAATCATTTGAGATGGGGGAAGATCATCAATATAAACCCATACTTGAGTTTCATCTAATTTGGAATTTTTTACTAATACATGTTTTAAATCTGAAATTAATTTGTCTTTGACCTCTTTTGATCGACCTGCTCTAATTTGGCCAAGTAAAAATAAAGATGGCTCTTTAACTTTTTTTCCACCCATAAAATGATTATTTTTTTTTGTTTTATTAAATATTACTTGTGCAAAATATGTATTCGCACCAGTTACTACATTATGAACTTTTGTAATTCCTTCAGCTAATTTTTTTTGTTGTTTAGATGAAATATTAAAGTTCGAATTTGTTACCGTATAAGTTGGCATTTTACTTAAAATATAGAATTAGAGTACTTTTTCCAATTGTCTTGATAGTGTTTTGTGTTTTCAGTTATTGCTTTTTTTTCATCCTCAGTAAGCTCTCTCACAATTTTTCCAGGAGAACCAATTACTAAAGAGTTATCAGGTATTTCTTTATTTTCAGTAATTAAAGCCTTAGCACCAATGATACAATTTTTTCCAATCTTTGCATTGTTAAGTATAACTGCACCAATTCCTATCAAACTATTTTCTCCAATTGTGCAACCGTGTAACATAACCATATGGCCTATCGTAACATTTTTTCCAACCTTTAACGGATATCCAGGGTCTGTATGTAAAACACATCCATCTTGAACATTAGAACCTTCACCTATATGAATATTTTCTACATCACCTCTTAAAGTTGCATTAAACCAGATACTAGAATTTTTTTCTAGGGTAACATCACCTATTATAGTTGCATTAGGCGCTACCCAATTTTCGCCAGAGTTTTTTGGTTTTTTATCTTTTAAATCGTAAAACATAATTTATATATTACTACATTATGCCCATACAAACTCCAATATGTGATTTTGGTCAAAAAGCACATGACTTTAAGCTTAAATCAACAGAAGGTACGATACTTTCTTTAACTGAAATTAAAGGTGAAAAGGGAACATTGGTCATGTTTATCTGTAATCACTGTCCATATGTTAAAGCAGTAACAAAAGACATTGTTGAAGATTGTAAAAAATTAAAAGATATCGGTATCAACTCAGTAGCTATTTGTGCTAATGATGCTAAAAATTATCCTGAAGATTCATATGAAAATATGATTAAATTTTCGAAAGAAAACCAATTTGGTTTCCCATATTTAGTTGATGAAACTCAAGAAGTTGCAAAAACTTATGATGCAGTATGTACCCCAGATTTTTTTGGTTATAATAAAGATTTGGAACTTCAATACAGGGGAAGAGTAAGAGAACTCAAAAAATTAATTCCAGTTAGAGATGGAGATAGTGATCTTTTAAAAGCCATGATACAAGTTGCTGATACTAATAAAGGACCTGAAAACCAAATTCCTAGTGCTGGATGTGGTATTAAGTGGAAAACTGATTAATGTATCTTATTGTGACAAGAGCATTCCCACCAGAATTGGGTGGAATGCAAAGTTTGATGTGGGGCTTATCCCGTGAAATGTCAAAAAATTTTATGATTAAAGTTTTTGCAGATTATTACGAAAATCATAAAGATTTTGATGAACAAGCAAGTTTTTCGATTGAAAGAGTTGGTGGAATAAAATTTTTAAGAAAAATTAGAAAAGCTCAATTGATTAATGAATTTTTAAAAGACAATAAAGTTAAGGGCATCATTGCTGATCACTGGAAAAGTTTAGAGTTAATAAAAACTGATAAAAAAAAGTATTGTTTAATTCATGGTAAGGAGATCAATCACCCCGTTGGGAGCTCATTAAATAAAAGAATTATAAAAATTCTGAACAATGTTGAAAAAGTAATTGCAAATTCTGATTACACAAAGAATTTAGCAATAAATAATGGTGTAGAACAAGATAAAGTTATAGTTATAAATCCTGGAGTTGACCCAGTTCAAATACTGAATAAAAAATCTCTAGAGAAAGTCGAAAGTTTATTAAAAGTAAAAACACCAAGATTAATTACTGTTTCTAGATTTGATAAAAGAAAAAATCATGAAAAGATGATTATGGCACTAAGAAATTTAAAACAATTATACCCTGATATTGTTTATATTTGCATTGGTTATGGTGATGAGGAGGAAAATATAAGAAAATTAGTTGAAGAATTAGACCTAACCTCACAAGTAATGTTTTTTAAAGACATAAGCACTGATTTGAAGAATACTTTACTGGCTAAATCAAATATTTTTGTAATGCCATCTATAATACATAAAAATTCTGTGGAGGGTTTTGGAATAGCTTATGTCGAAGCTGCACAATATGGAATTCCTTCCCTTGGAGGAAAAGATGGTGGTGCATCGGATGCTATTCAACACAATAAAACTGGATTAATTTGTGATGGGAACAATCTAGATGAGATTTATTCATCATTAAACTCAATGATTGAAAATAAAAGACACATTGAGCTTGGGAAAAATGCCAAAGAGTATGTTTCAAAATTTCAATGGGACAAAACTTTAGAAAAATACAAAAAAATTCTTAATTAATTCAAAAAATTAATTAATCTATCAAAAACTTTTTCTGCGCTTAAATTATTAAGATCTGTAACTTCAATTGCTTTAAAATTTTCTCTTTCAATACTGACTTTATAAGCTGTTGTATGTTTTCCAAACAAAGTTAAACCTTTCACTCCCACATGAGCTGCAATATGGGCAGGTCCAGTATCATTTGCAATAACAAAAGAGCTATCTTTTATTAAGGAAGTTAATTGAGAAATATCAAGTGCTTTTCCATTATCTAATAAGGCTAGAGCATTTATTTCGTTTGCATAATTTATCTCGGAAGGACCTGGGGCTATAACAATTTTATACTCATCCCCAAATTTATTCAAAATGAGTTTTATAAGATCATTATAATAGGGCCATTTCTTAATATTTAGATGGGGTGAACAAAATGGAAATAATAAAATAAATTTATTCAATTTAAAATTATTCTTAATTCCACTTATCTCAGAACACGCCCAACTAAAATCAGGATTTAAGGTATAAGTTGTTTTTAATCCTGAGGTTTGCAATTGATGATTAAATCTGTCTAGAACAGAGTGTTTATCAAATTCCTTTTTATTTATTACCTTAGGTAAGGTTGTAATTGAGCTAGACCAGGTTTCTTTTTTTGCTTTAGGAAAAAGAATATTCTTATAAAAATTTGTTCTTGAAGAATTTTGAAGGTCATAAACTTTTGAAAAACTATGTTTCTTTAGTTCTCTCATTAAAAAGTATAAGTAGATAAGATTATATTTTGGTAATCTTTTATCTAGAATTACCTCATGAATGAATGGATTTTTTTTGAATACTTCTAAATAAGCTTTTGTAGTTAGTAAATAAATTCGATCATTTTTATGATTTTCAGATATGTCTTGAATTGCACCACTCGCTTGAGCTATATCTCCTAATGATCCGTGTTTAATAATTAAAATATTAGACATATTTATAACAAGATAGCACAGTATTAAATTTTATGAATAAAATTATAGTTGAAGTTTCGATAGGTGAACTCTTAGATAAAATTTCAATTTTAGAAATCAAACAAGAAAAAATTAAAGATACAGAAAAACTAAAATTTATCAACAACGAACACTCTATTTTAAAAAATCAGCTCGATAAGTATGTAAAATCTGATGATAAACTTAATGACCTTTATCAATCGCTCAAAGAAATAAATTCTAAACTATGGGTAATTGAGGATGATAAAAGACAATGTGAAAAAGAAAAAGATTTTGGCGAAAAATTTATTAAACTTTCAAGGGACGTTCATTTTCTTAATGATGATCGAGCAAAAATAAAATTAAAAATTAATAATCACACCGGTTCAGTTATAAAAGAGATAAAAGAATATACTAGTTACTAAATAATTCTAATGGCCCTTCATTTTTCAAAAGAGGAGTTTTCTCGCAGAAAAAGTAAAGTTTTAAATTTGATGCAAGAGCAAAATCTTGATGCTCTTTTGATGTTTAGACAAGAGTCCATGTATTGGTTAACTGGATACGATACCTTTGGTTATGTTTTTTTTCAGACATTGGTTTTAGATAATAGTGGAAATATAATACTGCTCACAAGAGCTCCTGATTTAAGACAGGCTCAAAATACATCCAACATAGAAGATATTAGGATATGGGTTGATAAAGATGGATCAAATCCAACTGATGATCTTAAAGCTATTTTAAATGAATTAAATCTTAAAGAAAAAAAATTAGGAATTGAGTATGAGGCTTATGGTTTGACTGGTCGTAATGCTCTTCGATTAAACAAATCTTTAGAGCATTATTGTTCTCTTGAGGATAAATCAGACTTAATAACAAAATTACGAGTTGTAAAATCTAAAGAGGAAATTGTTTACGTTAAAAAAGCTGCTGAGCTTGCGGATAAAGCTTTAGATGAAGTATGGAAACATGCAAAAGCTGGAGTGAGTGAGTCTAAGATATTAGCAGAAATGAATAAAGTTATATTCGAGGGTGGTGGAGATTATCCTGCAAATGAATTTATAATTGGTTCTGGTAAAAATGCACTGCTTTGTCGTTATCAAGCAGAAAAACAAATTTTAGATAAAAGAGATCAATTAACTATTGAATGGGCTGGTACTTATAGACATTACCACTCGGCAATGTTTAGGACAATTCCTATTGGTAAAGCAAATCCTAAGCATTATAAAATGCATGAAGCATGTGTTGAAGCTCTTAAAAATTGCGAGAGTAAATTAAAACCTGGGAATAAAGTTGGAGAAGTTTTTGATATTCACGCAAAAACATTTGATGACCTTGGTTTTAATAAAGCTCGAATGAACGCGTGTGGTTACTCATTAGGAAATACTTTTTCTCCAAACTGGATGGATTGGCCAATGCTATATACAAATAATCCTTATGTAATTCAGCCTGGAAATATTTTTTTTATGCATATGATTTTAATGGATTCAGAAAATCAATTAGCTATGAATTTAGGTGAAACTTATTTAGTTACAGGAGATGGTAATGAAAGACTCGGTAAACAAAAGTTAGATTTAGTAGTACTTTAATTAAAACTATGTTTTTTCTCTAAAAATTTAATTGCGTTGTGAATTATAAAAGTCATAAATAGATAAATACCACCAGCAACTATAAATACTTCAATTGGTTTAAAAGTTGTTGAAATTATATATTTTGCAACACCTGTAAGGTCCATTATGGTGACTGTGCTCGCTAAAGAAGTTCCTTTCATCATAAGGATAATTTCATTTCCATAAGCTGGTAAAGATTGTCTGATGGCGATAGGTATCTGAATTTTATAAAAAACTACTTTATTTGAGATGCCTAAACTTTTACCTGCCTCTATTATTCCAGGTTTAATTGTTTGAAAAGCTGATCTTAATATCTCAGAAGTGTAAGCACCTGTGTTTAAAGCAAAAGCGATAATAGCACACCAATATGGTTCTTTCAAAATTACCCATAAAACTGTCGATCTTAAATATTCAATCTGACCTAGTCCAAAATAAATTATAAAAATTTGTACCAAAAGTGGTGTCCCTCTAAAGACATACGAATATACATACGCAAGTTTATTGATAAATATATTTTTATTTAATCTTAAAATTGCAAAAAAAAGTCCAATGAATAGTCCTATTATTAGAGAAACCGAGAGAAGTTTTAAAGTTATCACTGCTGCACTTAATAATTTGGGGAAACTATTAACCATCAACTCAAGATCCATTAGTACCCCCTACTATATTTGACTTCTAATCTGTTAATTAATTTCATACTTATAAAAGTAAGCAATAAATACAAAACAGCGGCAAATGAGTAAAAAAACAAAGGATCTCTAGTTGAGCCTGCTGCAACATAAGATTGTCTCATGATTTCAACCAAACCTGTTACTGAAATTAAAGAAGTATCTTTAAGTGTTATTTGCCAAACATTACTTAGATTTGGAATAGCTAATCTTAATGTTTGAGGTAATATGATTTTAAAAAATTTTCCAAATTTATTTAGACCTAATACATTAGCAGCTTCAAACTGACCTTTATCAATTGATTGAATTGCTCCTCTAAAAACCTCAGTTGAATAAGCGCCAGAAATTATTCCAATTGCAAACGCCCCAGTAATAAATGCATTTATTTCAATATATTCGTTGTAACCAAATATTGATGCAACAAACATAACTGCACCAGTTCCACCAAAAAAGAAAAGGTAAATTACTAATAATTCTGGAACGCCTCTTATTATCGTGGTGTAAGAATTCGCAATAAAATTTAAAAACTTATTTTTAGATAATTTTAGCGGAGTAAAAATTAATGCAAAAAGGAAACCTATAAACATTGCTGTTATCGAAACAGCTATTGTCATCAGGGTTGCATAAAATAATTCATCACCCCAACCAGTATCTCCAAATGCTAGAAGTTCCATATAGATTGGCGACTATACATTATAGTCGCCAAATCTAAAATTTAATTACATTGAAGCGTCGAAACCGAACCACTTAGTAGCAATTCTACTAATGTCTCCGTTTTTTCTCGCTTTATCGATTGCTTTGTTAAATGCATTTAAAAGTTCAGTATCATCTTTTCTAATACCAACTCCAACACCATTACCAAATGCTCCACCTGAGAAAGTTGGTCCAGTTAGAACAACTGGTTTACCAGATTTTTCTGCATAATCACTAAATGCAACAGCAGCTGCTAATGCAGCATCACATCTTCCTGACGCTAAATCTAGATTAACTTCATCTTGTGTTTTATAAGTTCTTACATTTACTTTTCCAACATCACCTGAGTCTAAAAAGTTTTGGTGGATTGTAGCAGTTTGAACACAAACAGTTTTACCTGCTAATGCTCCAGTAAGTGTTTTCAAAGCTTTTTTAGCATCTGAATTTGGTTTAGTTAAATTAATACCTGCTGGTGTATCTAAACCTTCAAGACTTGAACCTTTCATCACAGCTAAAGATGCAACTTCATCTGCATAACCTTGAGAAAAGCTTATTGCTTTTTGTCTCTCTGCAGTAATTGACATTCCGGCCATTATTGCATCAAACTTTCTCATGATTAAAGCTGGAATCATTCCATCCCAGTCTTGCTCCACTATTACACATTGTTGTCCAATATATCTGCATAGTGTGTAAGCTAATTCAACTTCAAATCCTATTAGCTTACCTGCCTCACTTTTTGAGTTCCACGGAGGATAAGCACCCTCTGTTCCAATTTTTATTTTGTCAGCATTTACATTTCCTATAATTAATAAAGAAAATAAAACTGAAAAAATAGTTTTCTTAAATATATTCATTATTTCTCCTTTAATAAAAAAATAAGTATTTCACAAATTAAGAGTATTACAAAGAAAAAATTAATGATTAATTGATGAGGAAAAATTCCAAGAGCAATCAAAACTAGGTATATAAACTCTTGATAAATTTGTATTTCCAAAATGATGGTTAAATACATTCAACCAATTTTCAACTTGAAGAGGTTTTTTATCCTGACTACCAACCTGCGCAGTAATAACTCCTTTAGGTTTAAGTATTCTTATTAAAGAGTCCATGTTCTTAGCGGCAAGATCAATACAAAACTGATCATCATTTAAATCAACAAAAATGTGATCATATGTATCTTCGTTAACTGTCTTTATACTCTCAAAAGCATCACCCCATACACATTTGACTGAATTTTTTTCTGTAGATTTTTTTCCGATATCACCCAAGTGTTTATTGCAAACTTCAACTACTTCTGGATCTAATTCATACCAATCTATAAAGTTAAACTTTTTTGAAATACATTCTCTTGCAACACCACCGTCACCACCACCAATTATTGCTGCTCTTTCATTTTTTTTATTTAAGTTCAGTCCTGCTCCTACAAAAGTTGAGCTGTACAAGTGTTCATCTAAAGCTGCAACTTGTATTTCGCCATCAATAAATAGAGATTTTCCAAATTGTTCTAATTCTAAAATTTCAATATGTTGACCAACTTTTGATTTAAAATCCTCTAGAACTTCATTTACAACGTAAGATTTTTGTAATCCAGGTGAACTATAGATATCGTGGTAAAGAGATCGAGTATCTCTATCAAATTCTTTTTTAACAATTCTTTTATGTTCAAATTCTTTTTTAACAATATCAATTGCTACTGATGGACTTATTTTTCCACAAGTAAAAAAATCAAAACTAATTATTCCATTTTCTGGAAATGTATGGAAACTAATATGACTTTCGGCTAATAACGCTAAAATAGTGAAACCTTGTGGTTCAAATTTATATTTTGAAATATTCAAAATAGTAACATTGGCTACTTTAGCTATTTTATGTATAACTTTTTCAAAAACTGTAGGATCGTACTCTTTTGTGGTACCTATAATATCTAAAGTAATATGCTCCCCAACTTTAATCATCTTACCCTTTTTTATAATTTTTAGCCTTATCTAAAACTTTTTTCATTTCCTCAAATGAAAGAATCTTAGGTTGTCCTAGTTTTAAAGCAATAGTGTATTGATGACAAATATTTTCTATCTCTTGCGCTAGTTCAAATGCATCATCAAGATTTTTTCCAAAAGCAACCTGCCCGTGATTAGACATTAAACAAGCAGATCTATTTTCTAAAGCTTTGATAACATTTTCAGATAATTCTTCTGTTCCAAAAGTAGCGTATTCAGAACATTTAATATCATCTCCTCCTGCAAGAGCAATCATATAATGAAATGGTGGAATAGGTTTTCCATGTGAAGATACAGCTGTTGCGTGTAGAGAATGAGCGTGAACAATGGCGTGTGCCTCTTTTTTATTTGCATAAATATCTCGATGAAATCTCCATTCAGATGAAGGTTTGTTCGTAGAGTTTTGTTCTTCTTCTTCATTTAAACCCATAAAAACAATATCTTCAGGTTTTAATGTTTCATATTTTTTTCCTGATGGTGTAACTAAGTATCCTTCTATATCATCCTCTATTCCTCTCACTGATATATTGCCTGACCTAAGAGGTGAAAGATTAGTTGAATTTAATTTTAAGGAATATTCAATTATCTGATTTCTTTGATCTAAATTTTTCATTTAAATAATTCTTTAAGTCCTTTTTCTGATGCTTCACATACTCCTTTTTCGGTAATTAACCCCGTAACATATTTTGCTGGAGTCACATCAAAGGCTAAATTCATCGCATTACTTTTTTTTGGATAAATTTGTATTTTCTTTATATCTCCTTTTTCATCTAAACCTTCAACATGAGATAATTCATCCGAATTTCTCTCTTCAATCGGGATATCTTTATGATCTTTTATATTCCAGTCAATTGTTGAACTTGGTAGTGCAACATAAAAAGGAATCTTATTGTCATGAGCTGCTAGTGCTTTAAGATAAGTTCCAACTTTATTACAAACATCTCCATTGGCTAAAGTTCTATCTGTTCCGACAATACACATGTCAACTTCACCTCTTTGCATTAGTATCCCACCTGTGTTGTCTGCAATGATTGTGTTCTTAATCCCCTCTTCATTCAATTCATAAGAGGTAAGATTTGCTCCTTGATTTCTTGGTCTAGTTTCATCTGCCCACACATGAACGGGAATTCCTTTTTTGTGTGCATGATAGATTGGAGAAGTTGCGGTCCCCCAATTTATTGTTGCAAGCCAACCTGCATTACAATGAGTTAATATATTAACTGTATCTTTTTTTTTATTATAAATTTCTTCAATAATTTTTAGTCCATTTGATCCTATATTTTCACAAAATTTTACATCTTCCTCACAAATTTCTTTTGATTCATTCAATGCTATTTCTAAGATTCTATCACTATTAACACTTGATAATTTATTCATCATTCTATCAACGGCCCACTTTAAATTTATTGCTGTTGGTCTTGAACTTATTAAATCTTCAGCAGATTTCTTTAAAAATGATTGATCATTATTTTCAAGAATAGCTAAAACTAATCCATAAGCTGCTGTAGCTCCTATTAAAGGTGCACCTCTTACTTCCATTATTTTAATAGCATTTATTGTATCCTTAACCGTTTTAAGGTCTTTGATAATAAATTGGTGTGGAAGTTTTGTTTGATCAATAATTTTTACAACATTATTTTCAAACCAAATAGTACGATATTCTTTTCCTTCAATTTTCATTTTAATCTTGAGGCAATAAAATTAAAAATTTCTGGATTATAGTATTGAAAACATAATCCTTGGTTCATTTCATGACCTGGATTTTTCCGGGCAGAAACATTTTTTTGCCAATCATCTCCTTTTACAACACAAGATTTTCCTTTAATCTTATAGTTTTCAGAGATAACAATTCTTTTAACTCCTGGAACTTCTTCTAGCCAGTCAGATAACAGTCCCTCCCATTTATCCTTGGGGTGAGTGAAAGCTAAAACAGGAACATTATCAGATTGTTTAATATTATCAATTTGTCTTACTCGTAATTGAGCAGGGCCTGGATATTTTTTGGCGAATTTTTCTAATGCCTTTTCAGGGCCTACTTTTTTTACTTTATAAGTTTTAGAAAGCTTACCAAAACAAGCTTGCATATATGATATGCCCCCACCTACTTTTTCAGAGTGATCTGATAACAGCATTAGAGTTAATAGACCCCCGCATGAATGACCTGATATAATAATTTGTTTTCTTGGAACCCCTATACTTATAAATTTTTCAACTAATTCTAAATTTTTTTCAACTCTTTTATCTAATTTGTGTTTACCAACATAAGGAGTTTTAGAATTCCACCAGTGTTTTTTTAATGACATATCACCTGCAAAATCATTTGTGCAAAAATTATAAACCATAATTTTTTTACCATTAATTTCCTTATCAACTAATGAAGCCTGATTTCGTATTTGATTTACCCAAATACATTCACTCTTGTGTGCTTTATCATTTGAATTTTGACCATGATTGTAAATAATTATAATTTTATTTTTAGGTTCATCAATATTCATACCCTCTTTAACCGAGGCTGATTTGGTAATAAAACCACTTTTTAAAATTTTTCCATTTGCATAGACTGTAGTTGAGACTGTTAAAAATATTAGAATCAATAATAATTTTTTCATTTTTTTAATACCCTTCCCGCTATTGTATTTAATTTTTCTAAAGTTTTTTTTGTTCTTTTTTCTGGCGCAGTAATAATAGCTACGTCTAAACAATTATTTGTTGGATCATCAGGCTCAATATGATTTTCAAAATTTTCTATTAAGTTTTTAATCATATTTTTTGCCTTTACGGCATTACCTAACAAAACTTTTACTACTTGTTGAACATCAACATTTTTGTGATCTGGATGCCAACAATCATAATCAGTAACCATAGAAACAGATGCGTATCTTATTTCTGCTTCTCTTGCTAATTTTGCCTCCGGCATATTAGTCATCCCAATTACATCTGCTTTCCAAGATCTATATAAATTAGACTCTGCTAAAGTTGAAAATTGAGGTCCCTCCATGACAATATATGTCCCATTTCTTTGGTATTCAATTTTCTCTTTTTTTATTGCAGCCTCACAAGCATTCATCAGACCATTAGATGTTGGGTGAGCCATAGAAACATGAATAACAATTTCATCATCAAAAAATGTTTTCTCTCTTGCAAATGTTCGGTCAATAAATTGGTCAACAATAACAAATTTTCCTGGAGGCAAATCTTCTTTTAAAGATCCAACTGCTGATACAGATACAATATCTGTTACACCTAATTGCTTGAGAGCATCAATATTAGCTCTAAAATTTATTTTCGAAGGAGAAATAAAATGACCTCTTCCATGTCTTGGTAAGAAGTAAACTTCTTTATCATTATAGTTAGTTTTTAAAACTTGATCTGAGGGTTTTCCCCAAGGAGTAATTAAATCCAACAATTCTCTATTTTTGAAGTCTTCAACATCATAAAGGCCACTTCCACCAATAATTGCTAATTTATTTATTGTCATGTTATATAATTAATTTATTTATAATTTACTCTTATGAATTTAAAAGACTTTATTAGATCTATCCCAGATTATCCAAAAAAAGGTATTTTATTCAGAGATATCACAACACTAATTAAAGATGAGAAAGCTTTTTCAGAAACAATTGATCAAATTATAGAAAAATCAAAAAAGATGAAATTCGATAAAATTGCAGCAATTGAGTCCAGGGGATTTGTTTTTGCATCAGCTGTATCTTATATTTTGAAAAAACCATTTATAATGTTCAGAAAAAAAGATAAATTGCCAGGTGATGTGCACTCTGTTGATTTTGAATTAGAGTATGGGAAAGCTACTATAGAGGTTCATAAAGATTCTATAAATAAAGGAAATTCTATTTTAATTATTGATGATCTGATTGCTACTGGTGGCACTGCTGATGCTGCAGCAAAACTTGTAGAAATTTCTAAAGGAAAAGTTGCTGGATTTATATTTGTTATAAATCTTTTTGATTTAAATGGTTCAGAAAGACTAATTAAAAAAGGTTACTCAGTAAAAAACCTAATCGAATTCCCTGGTCATTAAATTTTCAAAGATTGGGCCTATAATAAGATTTTTTTCCCTTCATTGAACTCATTAATCCTAATAATCTCATCTGATAAATTTTTCTTTTAAAAGTATTCAAAGTAATTAAATAATATAAAAATTTCATCTTTGCCGAGATTAAGTTTTTAAAAACCCTTAATACAGCTGTCATATAACCATAATGTTTTTTATTAAAATAAAATTTTGACCACAT
>CABXSO010000010.1 GCA_902514945.1 uncultured Pelagibacteraceae bacterium
TGCATATTTATGTAAGACAAGATAAATACAAGGGAAAGTTGAAATCTGAAAATTGGGTAGGGAGAACTTTTCATAATGGTAAGCAAAAAGTCATATCTTCAGGTACAACCGACCTTGAAGAAGCGAAAATAATTTTAGAAAAGTGGTATGATGATCTTATTTCGGGAAAATTAGAGGAAAATTTGGACAACAAAGAAAACAACATCAATAATCTTTCTGAAAGTGACATTTCAGATCCAAAGTCAATGGAAAATGAGCAGGTAATAAAAGAAAATACAAAAGACGAAACAATAGAAACATCCACTCCTAATGTTGAAGAGGAAAAAAAGAAAAAACTTTTTAATATCGATTTATCATCTTTAAAAAATTTATCATCTTTAAAAGACAAATTTTCTTTTAAAGAAAAAGGGACAAATAAAGATGGCACAGAAAAGAAAAAAAGTCTTTCAAACTTTAAGAAACTATTTTCAGAAAAAATAAGTAAAGCAAACGTTGCAGGTGAGGAGATAGCAGGTGTAGATATAAGCGAGGAGTCAATTAAAATAGCTCAACTAAGTAAAAAGGAATCAGATTGGATATTAGAGAAAATTTCCTTAAGACTTCTTGATAAAAATAAAACGGCAGATGGAATAATTAATTCAAAAGATTATGTATCAGATGAATTGAAACTTGCCATGGATAATTCAAAAATAGCTACCACTAATGTTGCAATTTCTATTCCAGTAACAAGTGCTATAATCAGAGTTGTAACCAGCCCCTTAATGTCTGATGAGGAGCTTCAAAAAGCAATAGAAACAGATTCGCTTTGGGAAAATTTAGTTCAACTAACAGACGATTTAAATGAGTATTCAATATTTCATCAGGTGATAAGTAGAAATAATAAAACTAATACAATGGAAATTCTTTTTGTAGCCTCAAAACTTAGTGATGTTAACTCGTACTCCTCAATAGTTAAAAAGGCTGGATTAAATCCTGTAATTATGGATGTTAAGTGTTTTACTTTAAAGAACGCATTCGATAATACTTTAAAGATAGAAAACAAGGCAAATAATGCTTTACTTGAGATTGGAGCTGAAGATAATTATTTAATTATAGTTCATGATAATATCCCAATTATTACAGATATTTTTTTGAGGCCCAACGAAAAAGAAATTTTATCACAACACTCCGAAAATATGAATAATACTGACACAGAGAGCGTAGTAAGACGTTATTCTATGCAGTTAAAACAAGCTTTAAGTGATTATGAGAGCAAATATACGTCAAAGATAAACAATATAAAAATTGTAAGTAATTTAAACAATATTGAAGAATTAATTCCCTTATTTAGAAAAAATTTGCTGAATACAGGTCTTCAAGTTTTTGATCCACTGAATGAGATAAAAGTACCTGAATACAATAAAGAAAAAACTGACATAAAAAATAGATCTATTTATACATCAGTTTTGGGGTTAGCCTACAGAAAGTTAGATGTATTCGGATACTATAAATTTGTTACAGCAGTAAAAAATATAAACCTTTTACCAAATAGAGATGCCTTAAAAAGACAAACTAAGATGAAATTTCTTTCTGGCTTTGCGGTAAAAGGTTTGGTTGGTGGTATTGCAGCTTTATATATCTTTTTGATGGGTTTCTCTTTTTTCCAAATCAATTCAAATAAAAATAAGTTAGTAAATGAAAATAATATTCAGCAAGAATTTAATCTTATTACAGCTGAGCATAAAAAAGCCAGCAAAATAGCGAATGATATGGAAAAAGCTTTAAAACTTGGATCAATGGTAAATTCAAACCAAACAATTTCTTACAGGGCCTTAGCTCAAATTACTAGAAGTGTTCCTCAGAGAGTGCAATTCACTAATTTAAATTATAATGGAACAAGTGAAATTATTATAACCGGCTTAGCTTTTTCTGATCAAGATATTATAAATTTTATATCGAATTTAAATGGCAAAGACCTTATTGATCAAGCTTCTTTAAAAGCAATGAATGTGCCTACTGGTCAAAATGATTTACAATCAGCAAATAATAAGAAAGGATTTACAATTCTTTGTAAATTGAAAATATGAATTTAAATGAACTTAAAAATTTAGATCTTAAAAATATTGATGTTAAAGAACTACTTGAAAAATTAAAAAACAGTGAATTATTTAAAGATAAGAAACTTCTAACAAAATTTGGGATTTATTTTGGATCTATTTTGGTTTTTTTAATTATTTATTACGCTTTTGTTAATCCTAAAGTAAATGCTCAGAAAGAAAGAATTAATTTGATGATACAAAATGAAAAACAAATTAGTGTTCTTAAACAGGAAATTATATTGCTGAAAGCAAAAATAAAAAAAATTCAACCTGAGTATGATAAAAAAAGTAAACTTTTCCATAGTCAGAAAGAAGTTGAAGGTCTTTATCAGAATATAAGTAATTTTGCTTCTTTGAACAATTTAAATATAATAAAATTAAACAAAGAAAACCCATTACCAGTTTCTCCAGGTAAAGATAAAAAAAAAGCTGCTTATTTTAAAATTCCAGTTTCTTATGAAATATCTGGAAATTATTTGGGATATTTGAAATTTAGAAGAGCACTAGCTAAATCTAATAAAGTTATAAATTTTGACAGAGAAGAGATTAAAGTTATAAAAGGTGGAGGAATTAATTCAGTTGGAACACTTTCAATAGTAGGATTGCCGGATGAATATAAATAAAAAATTAATTACTTTTCTATTAACATCTTTGCTTTTTTTTAGTCCAGTCTTTGCTGAAGAAAAGAAAGAATTTGTTGAGGAGGAACTTCCTGCAGTAAATCCTTTTTTAGGTGGTGCTACTGGAACAAGTGGTTTATCAGGAGATGATTTGAGTTCTAGTGGATTAACTACTTCATCGGATAAATCAATATCTTTAAAAAATTTAAAATTAAGTGGAGTTATAATAGGAAAGAACAAAAAATTTGCAATTTTTAATTTACCTGATGGCAGAACTGTTAGATATGAAGAGGATACAGCAATTTCGGATGATCTGATGGTTTTAGATATATTTAATCAAGGGATTTTTATCAAAATGAATCAAGTAGAATATTCCCTTGATTTAAACAATAAGTTAACCAAGGCTGAATAATGAAACTTGAATATTTTAAGATAATATTATTTTTATTTTGTTTTTCCTTATTAACAAATTGTGCAACTCAAAAAAAATCTGTCCATGGAGATAAACCTTTAATTGATCCTTCAAAGGTTGTTGTTGAGGGAACTAAAGAAATGAAAAAAAAAGTTGAATTTGGTCCAAAGCCATATGAAACAGAATTTGATCCAACAGCAAATAAAAGAAAGACTATAACAACCGAACAAGTAAGAAATTATGTATCTATTTCTGATGAATATAAAAATTTGAAACAAAATATAAGTTTAAACCTAAATGGTGTTGATTTTAGAGATGCCATGGAAACACTAGCTGAAATTGGAGATATAAATATTATTATTGGGGAGGAAGTAAGCGGGACACTCACTGCTAAACTTGAAAATGTTGGTTGGGATGTAGCTTTTCAAACTTTGCTTGATATGAAAACATTAGGAGCTGATATAGATGTAGCAAGAGGAATTATCCGTATTCATACACCTGAGAGATTAACTGCTCAAGAAACTTTGAAATCTGCAAGAGCTGAAGTCCTTAAAAAGAAAATTCAATTAGAGGATACAGTTGAACCTATTTTAGCTGATATTTTTCGATTATATTATATAAGTCCATCTGAGGCTAAAGTTACTTTAGAAAATCTCTTTAAATCTCAGGGCCCTGAGGGAACCAGTACTTTAAGTTCAATTCAAATTACAGAGGAAAGTATGACCAGATCCATTATTGTTAGAGGTAGAAAAGCAGACTTAGACGTAATCGATGCAGTATTGAAAGAAATAGATGTTAAAACACAGCAAGTTTTAATCGAGGCATTTATAGTGACTGCAACTTCAGATTTTCAAAAAGCTTTGGGTACAAGGATTGGAGCAATGTCAAAAAGAGGCACAAGTGGGGAAACAGATTCTCAAATATTGTCTGGAACAATTGGTGGTTCAGCTACAACAGCAGCTGGCATTTCACTAGGAGCAGCAGCAGGAACTGTGACTAACAATTCTATAACAGGTGCCACGAGTGGAATAGGAATAATTAAAACTTTTGGAACAGCGGCTCTTAAACTCGAGATAGAGGCTTTGGAATCGCTTGGAAAAACAAAAATTATTTCAAGTCCTAGTGTTTTTACTTTAAATAATCAAGAAGCTAAGATTACTCAAGGAACACAAATTGCTTATACAGTTACTGCAGATGGAACAACTTCAACAGAATTTAAGGATGCTGCCTTGTCTTTAACTGCAACTCCAAGTATTATTGGGGACGGGAATGTATTGTTAGATATTCTGGTAAACAATGATACACCTGTTGAAGTAGCAGGCTCTGATGAGCCGGGTATTACAAAAAGAGAAATTGATACAAAGCTACTTGTAAGCGATGGAGATATTGTTGTTATTGGTGGTATTAAAATAAATACTGACACAGCCTCTAACACTAAGACACCAGGATTAGGAAATGTACCAGTTGTTGGAAATTTGTTTAAAGGAAAAAATAATCAAAATAAGTTAGAAGAAATGCTTATTTTTTTAGCACCTAGAGTAATTAATTAATATGATTAGATTAGATACTACAAGCGAGCAAAGTATTATAAATATGCTAAGAGAGCACAATGCTCTAAATGGACAACAAATCAAACAAATTGAAAGTTTAAGTAAGGAGTCTGGAAAGTCTCAAATCGAAACGGCTTTTGAACTAAACATCACAAACGATACGAAAGTTGCACAGCTTTTATCAGAAAGTTTTTCGATACCATTGGCTAAACTGGATGAGATTAAAATATCAGAGGAAATAAAAAAATATACTGAGATTAGATTTTTAAAAGAGAATTATATTATACCATTTGAAGTTGACAATAAATCTATAAAAGTTGCCATTGCTGATGCGTCTAAATTTAGTTTAATTAAGAATATTCAAAGCTTAACGAATTTAGAACCAGAACTTTTTGCAGCCTCTATTAAACAAATATCAGATTTTATAACAAGATTAGAACAAGGTGCTACAGTTAAACCTAAAAACCAAAAAATAGAACAAATTAAAAAGAAACAAGCTAACGTGCCTTTAGAGGTAGAGTCAGATGTTATAGCTTTTGTTGATAAAATTCTTAATAAAGCAATCAAATTAGAAACAAGTGATATCCATATTGAACCTTTTAAAGACACTGCCCATGTAAGATTTAGGATCGATGGAGTATTAAGAGTGATGGATGAATTTTCTGATTTCTTAAATAAAGATCCTTTAAATTATAATTCTGTTGTAACCAGAATAAAAATAATAAGTAAATTAGATATTGCAGAAAGAAGAATCCCACAAGATGGTGGTTCTAATTTTAAATATGGTGATAAGGAGATGGATCTTCGTATATCAATAATGCCAACTAAAAATAACGAAAGAATAGTAATGCGTTTACTAAATAAAGAAGCTGGAGATGTGTCTCTAAATCAACTTGGCTTTGCAGATCAAGACCTAAAACTTTTAGAGGAGGCCATAAATTCACCTCAAGGTATGGTACTAGTTACTGGTCCAACTGGAAGTGGTAAAACAACTACTCTCTACAGTATTTTAAAAACAATTAATAAACCATCTATGAATATTTTAACTGCGGAAGATCCTGTTGAGTATGAGTTAGAGGGAGTTGGACAAGTTCAAGTAAGAGAAGATATAGGATACACTTTTGAGACAGCATTAAGATCTTTTTTAAGGCAAGACCCAGAAGTGATACTAGTTGGAGAGATAAGAGATAAAGCAACAGTTGATATTGCCCTAAAAGCTGCATTAACTGGACACTTAGTTTTTAGTACACTTCATACAAATGATGCGCCAAGCACAATTACAAGACTTCAAAACATGGGAACTCCAGATTATTTGATCTCTGCTGCATGTACTTTAGTTATGGCTCAAAGACTGGCAAGAAAGACCTGTCAAGAATGTAGAGCGCCAGACGATAGAATTAATCCAAAAACTCTTACTTCAATTGGTTTTACTGCAGAGGAAGCATCAAGAATAAGGCCAGTAATTGGAAAAGGTTGCAGTGCATGTGCTAGTGGAGATTCAGGAGTTGGAAATGGCTATAAAGGCAGAATGGGAATTTATGAAATCTTAAAAATTACAAAAAATATTAAAGATGCAATATTGAGACAAGCTACTACAGTTGAATTAAAACAAGTTGCGAAACAGGATAACTTTCGAACAATGCAGGACATGGGTAAGGAATTAATTGCAACTGGTGATTTATCTTTTAGTGAATATCAAAGAATTTTAAGTTTAGAATAATATGCTTAATTTCGAATATAAAGGTATTTCTCAAGGAAAATATGTCGAAGGAGAAATTGAAGCTCTTAATAATTCTGAAGCAGCATATAAGTTAAAAGAACAAAAGGTTATTATTACTAAGCTTATACAAGCTAAAAAGAAAAAAGTAGAAAAAGTAAAAAAAAAATCTGCAGGGTTTAGCTTTAGTAAAGGTGTAAAAGCTAAAGAAATTTTAATTTTTTGCAAACAATTTTCTACAATGTTGAGATCTGGACTGCCTGTTTTAAATGCACTGAATTTACTTATTGATCAGACCACTTCTCCAAATATGAAAAAAATTATTGAACAAATAAAAAAAGATCTGGAAGCAGGAAATGCTTTGTCTAAATGTTTTGAAAATCACCCAAAAACTTTTGACACAGTAACTGTTAACCTAATTAAAGCCGGAGAAGCTAGTGGAAAACTAGATACATTTTTAGAGAGAATAGTTATGTCTCTTGAAAAAAGAGAAAAGATTAAATCCCAGATAAAGAGTGCTTTATTTTATCCAAGTGTTTTATTAACAGTTGCGCTTAGTGTTACAATTTTTATGTTAATAAAAGTTGTTCCAATTTTCACTGAAATGTATGAGGGGATGGGTGTTGAGATACCAGGAGCTACCGCTGCAATTATGAGTGCAAGTGCTTTTTTGAGTGGAACAGGTGGCTTTATGAGCTTGGTCATAACAATTGTTACAATAGTTTTATTTAAAGTTGGTTTGCAAAGAAGCTATCAATTTAGAAAAGCTTGGCATGCTTTTACTTTTAAAATTCCTGTATTTGGAGATTTGATAAGAAAATCTTTGTTAGCTAGAATTTCACTAGTAATGGGTAATCTTAACCAAGCGGGGGTCGATATACTTGAAAGTTTAGATATTGCTAAATCTGTAAGCACAAATACTATAGTAACTGAAGCTTTAGAAAACATAAAAAAAGGAGTTTTTTCTGGAGAAACTCTAACAGCTTTATTTTCAAAAGAAAAAATATTTCCCCCAACCTTTAGTCAATTAATTTCAGTTGGAGAACAAACTGGAAGTTTAGACTCGATGTTTGCATCAGTTGCTCAGTACTACGAAGAGGAATTTGACACTGCTGTAAGAAATTTATCTAGTTTGATTGAACCCATTATGATCGTATTTATGGGTTTAACTATTGGGGGTCTTATGCTTGCTTTATATTCACCAATCTTTAACGTTGGTGCAATTATGGGTCAATAAGCTATGAAATTTATATGGTTGACAAAATAACAAATTTATTAAATAGTTAGTCTCAATGAATAAAGGTTTTACACTAATTGAATTACTTGTTGTTGTAGCTATTATAGGTATCCTTGCTGCAGTTGGTGTAACAGCATATTCTGGCTATACACAATCAGCAAACTTAAACGCTACAAAATCTATGCATGCCAATGCTGTAAAAATAATATCAGCAGAGTCAAAACAATGTGAATTAGATCGAACTAATCATAATCCATTTGGGATTACTGGTGCTACTTGCGCAAATTTAACAGTTGCCAATATTTTAACTGAGCTAAATAAAACTAACAAAAATCCTCATGGTGGTAATCCTTTCGTGAGTGGGACACCAACTCAAGGACAAGTCCAAGTTTCAGGGACTTCTATTGTTACATGTGCAGCTAAGAAAAATAATTCTTCGTGTCCTGCAACAGCTAATCAGAAAACTGCTGATGCAGAAAATATAACAACAACAATAGATACCACTGGTTTCTCACTATAATTTTAATAAAGCATTTTCTTTAATTGAACTATTAGTTGTAGTAGCTTTAATCGGGATTTTATCAGCTGTAGGAATTGTTTCGTATGGTGGTTATACCAAAAGTGCTAAACAAAAAAATGCTGAACTTAGCTTAAATACACTCAATCTTGGTCTTCAAGAATATAAGTCTAGTTATGGGTCTTATTATACTGGTGCTTCTACTTGTAATGCTGGTTCAAGTGCAAAAATAGTAACAAATGTATTAGATGGACAAGATAATTTAACAGATCAAGATTTTCAATTTTGTATTAGTTCAAGTGGTTCAAATTACACAATAACTGCAAAAAACCCTAGTACAGGATGTGAGATTTCATTAAATCAAACTTTAAAAGCCACTAGAAATAATAGCTGTTAAATTTAACGTTGTGAAAAAATTTTTAATATTCACAATTTGCTTAATCATATCTTCATTTATTTTTGCAATTTTATTTAGGGATTTAATAGTAAAAAAGACATTTGAAGGAATTTTATCTAATAATTTAAATAGAGTTGTTAAGATCGGTAGTTTTGATGTTGGATATCTAAGTGGTGAGGTCAATTTAGAGAAAATTGAGATTAATAATAAAGATTTTCCAGGCAAGCTTTTAATTGTTGATAAAGCATTTGCTCAATTAGATGCAATGTCATTTTATGAAGACACCATTAAAATTGATAATATTTTGTTAGACGGTATTAATGTAAATTATTTTACTAACATCAATAAAAGAGTAAATAACAATTTTAATTCACTAAAAAAAACCCTTGAAAATAATAATAGACAAGCCACAAAACCAGATTCAAAAAAGTTTTTAATTAAACAACTTAATATCAAAAATATTCAGGTTTCAGCTACTTCATTAGAATTAAATCTTACACAAAAGGTAGTTTTAAACGATATGAAATTTACAAATTTAGGTAATGCTAAGGGTAGTAAAAACTATAACATTTTAGTAAGAGAGATAATAGAAATTGCAAATAAAGAAATTAAAGAGAAAATTGTGGCAGGTGCTGTTGACGAGGAATTAATAAAGGATAAAATTAAAGAACAACTTAAGAAAAAGTTTAAAAAATTATTAAAATGAAAAAAGGGTTTACATTAATAGAACTTTTAGTCGTTGTAGCGATTATGGGCATTATAGCAGCTATAGGTATCATGGCTTATAATGGATATATTAATAGTGCAAAAAGAAGCGTTACACTCTCACAGCATAATAAAGCAGTAGAATTTATTAAAAGCTCACTAGCTTTATGTACAGCACAAGGCGGAGGAACACTTAAGTTAAGTAATACAAGATCAATTAACTGTGATATTGAAAATACTGCTGGAAATATAAACTCGATGAATAATGTATTTATAAATCATTTTCTAGAATTAGGCTGGGAAAACCCATACGGGGAAAGTGATCCAGTTGTTTATACTGGTCGAAATAGCTCACAGGATAGAAATGGAAGAATGAGATTTGATGAAACTGAGTGCTCGAGTGGATCTCAAAAAAAACAAATAGCATTATGGGTAAAAACCCATGTAGATGATGATTATAATCCAAAACTTATTGCGAAAAGTGGTTGGTGCTCTTGAGTTTGTGTTTATTTATATTGATTGAAAATTAATTTCTATTTAGAATAAACCCATGGTTGAAACTGTAGTTGCACTATTACTTTTTTTAAATGGAAACATGGTTGAGCATGTTTACAAAGATAGCCTTAAAGTATGTAACGAATCTAAGAAAATTGCTGAACAAGTAGTTAATCCATTAAATGTTACTTTTGTGTGTAAAGAAGTTAAAGCAAAAACTGAAATAGATAGTGGTTCAAAACAAAAAAAAATAGTTAAAGTTTTTGATAACAATATTTTCACTGGCTCTGGATCAGGTTTTTTTATCTCAGATGAAGGTCATTTAGTTACGAATTATCACGTTGTGAATTATTGCAATATAAATCAAGTTAATTATGCTGGTAAAACCAGTAAAGCAAAAATACTTGCATACGATAGAATGAATGACTTAGCATTATTAGAGACAAACATTAAACCCAAAGACAAATTCGATATAGCAACGCAGGATGCTAAACTTTTAGATGATATATATGTCGCTGGTTATCCTTTTGGTAAGGCAGTTAGTTCATCAGTAAAAGTTACTAAAGGAGTTGTTAGCGCCCTTGCAGGGTTGCAAAATAATTATGCATTAGTTCAAATTGATGCAGCAATCCAACCAGGTAATAGTGGCGGTCCCATTGTTAATAGCAATGGTGATGTAATAGGAGTAGCTGTTGCAAAACTAGATTATAAAGATGCACTTGAATCTTATGGAACAATTCCTGAAAATACAAATTTTGGAATTAAATCCTCGATATTAAAAAACTTTACATCTGCTAATAACATTAAAAATTCAAATGAGGCTCCTAAAGAAATTACCAAAGATAAAGTGGGTGAAAAAATTTTAAACGCAACAGCCTATGTTGGTTGTTTTACCTCTGAGAATAAAATTTCTGCAATGAAAACTGTTGAAACTGCTTTTGGTCAGCCTAAATTAGCTTTTGATTTTGTTTGTTATAATGATTGTAAACAAAGAAATAGTGACAGTATTTGTCAGCAGCAATGTTCTCTTAACTAATAATCTTAAAGAAAATGAAGATTAAATTAATAAATTTTGTTTTGTTCATTCTTTTCTTTGCTTTTCTTCCAGCACAAGCTGGAATAGTTGAGCCTGTTTATAAACAACTAAAGGATCCTGGTACAGATGATTTGCCATCAACAGTTTCATTGCAAATAACTCCAAATGGAAAAAAAATGTTTGTATTGGATCACCTTGGAAATGCAGGTACTAAAAAAGTTCATATTTATGATTTAACAACACCATTTGATCTAAGCACTATGGATGTCACAAACAGATTAAATATAAGTTTAGAAGGTCATGGTGATAATTTATTAGGTAATAATGATAACAAAGATATAGAATTTAATAATGATGGAACAAAAGTGTTCTTTTTTAGTGAATATGGTTCATTGCAAATTCATAATTTAACAACTCCATATGATGTAGCTTCAATTTCTTCTTCAACACTTGTAGCTGATGACGGACTAAATTACAAAACTAAGTATTCTGTAGATGATATTAAAGGTGTCGAATTTAATAACGATGGAACTAAAATGTTTTTTGTTAATGGTAAAACCGCAGGGGCAACAGACATAGCACAAATTAATCTTTCCACTCCATTCGATCCCACGTCAGGAATTAAAGCATATACTCTTGATACAGAGCCTGCTGGAGTCTTTAAACATACAATGGAAGTATCTTTTGATGACGATGGTACAAGATTATACGTAAGTGAGACTAATAATAATTCAACTGGTCTTACAACTTATATGTATGTTTACAAACTATATGATCCATTTGAATTGAGTTCTGCGAATTTTGTTGGCAAATGGCCAATTAAAGGAAATGGAAACAATATTTCTGCATATTCCTGGACTTTTGGAAACAATGGAATGAAGCTTTATATCGGAACTGAAGACTTAAATAATGATGGAGATGATATAATTTATGAATATGATTTAACTTGTCCCTATGGAATAGTTATTTGTGAAAGTGAAACAGCATCAGTTGCAAGTGCTCAAGTGGAGATAGCTAAAAATGTTATTCATCAAAATACTTCATCAATTTTTAAAAGATTTGAATGGTTGCGTAGAAATGAGAATAAAACAAATTTAAATAGTCATAATTTAAAATTAAATATTAACAATCCAATTTTAGCATCTTTAACAAATAAGTTACAATCTTCTTTTAAAGATCTTAAATATACTCAAGCATCATTAAAAACAAAAAAACCATTAAATGATAAAAGAAAATGGTCCAGCTGGATACATGGAGATATTTCATTTGGAAGAAGGGGTGATACCATCTCATCAAAACCAAAAGGAATTTCCACTAAGGGAATATCGATTGGCACGGATAAATTAACCAAAAATGGTAATTTCCTTGGATTTGCTATGAGATACGGTGATGACGATGTTGATATAAAATCTGCAACTAACGAGGAATTAAATTCTGAATCATTATCTTTTAATATCTATAGCCAATTACCAGGTAATACCTCAAATTTAAATGCTTTATTAGGGTTAAGCTTTTTAAATATAGAAAAAATGGTCTCTGGAAACACCACTGGTAAACGAATTGGAAAACAAATTTATACAGCTTTAAGTTACGAAGAAGAAAAAAATTACAATAAATTTGACATAATTCCTTATGGTAAAGCAGAATTAGGGATCACGCAGTTATCTGCATATACTGATTATGGAGCAGAAGGCGCAAATAACGCTGAGATCCATGAGAGACTTACTTTTAGAACAGGAAATGCATCTGCTGGCTTTAAGTTTGATCACACTTTATATATGGATGAAAGCAGATTAAGTAGAAATGGATTTTTAGAATACGTGTTTGATTTTACTCCTGATATAGATCATCGTTATAAAAATCACATCGATAATGTCACAGTTGAAAACACTATTAAAAGATATTCATCAAATAACATTAAAGGAAATATTGGTTTTGAATCATTTAATAAGAGTGGTTATACATTTGCATTAAATTATGAGCGATTTCAAAGTTTAGATAATAGTGCACACACAGATAGTCTCCTTTTTAAATTTGGAAAACAAAAAAATGAAAATACTAATTTTGATGTAATTTATGATCCTTTAAAAAATAATAATACTGAGATCAGTTACTTAAAAAATTATGATAATTTTAATTTGAAAATTAAATCTAATTATGCGATGTATAGTAAAATTCCTGACTATGGTGCAGGCATTGAACTATCAGCAACGTTTTAATCTCATGAAATTTATAAAAAAATTTATTTTAATTTTTTTATTTATGTTTCCTATCTCTAGCTCATATGGCGCTATGGTAACTAGTGTGCAAAACGAAACATTTGCTGATAATAGCTCTCGTGAAATAAATGGTATTGCATTTAATGAAGATGGAACCAAATTGTTTACTAGTTACAATATGTTAGCTAATCCTGGAGAAGAAGCGGAGGCCACTTATAAGTTAAATGAATATAATCTATCTACTCCGTACGATATCTCTACCAGAACTTACGCTGGAAATGATGAAAGATGTGAATTGAATAGTGAGTCTGATGGTACCGGCAATGGTCCATCTGGTGCAAGTGCTAAGTTACATGATATAAAATTTAGTAATGATGGAATGAAAGTATTTGTAGTGTCAGGACCATCTGCTAACAATATAGATTCTGATAAAGTATATAGATTTGATTTAACCTCACCTTATGATATTTCAACCTGTTCTTACGTAAGTGAAACTACGAATCTTGACCTCATGAAAAATCAAAACGGAAGTCAAGCTGGATCAAGAGGTAGTGGAACCGCTGCAAATAAAGAAAAAAACCGTGTTCAAGGTATTGAATTTAATGAGACTGGTACAAAACTTTTTTTAATTTTTCATGGTCAAAGTAGTTTTCCGGCATCTGAAGGAGGTGGAGTCAGACCAACTAGACTTTTAGAGTATAAACTCTCAACCCCCTATGACATAACTGATCTATCACTTGTTACTACAGCGGGAATTGAATTAGAAGATGAGGTTGCTAACCCAAATACAATGAGATTTAGCGAAAATGGAAAAAGAATTTTTATTATTGACCACAATAACAATGCGGCAGGTCTTGAAGTTCATCAAATTTCACTTTCAAATCCATATGATACATCTTCATATACAATAGATGGACGAGTTAGAACGGCGGATTTAGATGGTGATCATAATGAACCAAGAGGTATTGCATTTAGCAAATCTGGTTTAAAAATGTATGTAGGTGATGATAATGAACAAAGAATTTATGAATTTGATTTAGTTTGTCCTTTTAATATCATTAAGGGAAAATGTCCTCCAATTACAGAAAACAAAGACAGAACTGCAATGATAGAAGCTCAAATCGAAATTGCTAAAAGAACTATAGATCATTCAACTGATACTGCTTTAAATCGTTTAAAATGGATAAGAAGAAATAAAGATAATCAAAATTTAACAAATCTTAATATTGATTTAAACTTTAACAATCAAATGATTAATTCGTTAACTAAAGCAGTAAAAACTTCTACTAATAAGAAAAAGAAAGAAGATAAAAAAAAGGACATATTTTATTGGAGTGAAGGAAGTATTGCTGTTGGTAGAATAGGAGACTCGAGTATCGCCTCAACTAAAAAAATTGGTACTGATGCTATTACAGTTGGTGCAGACAAACTTACTAATAACAATGGAATTAAAGGATTAGCTTTTAGAGTAGGCAGAAATGATGTTGATGTTGGAACTTCGGGAAGCAATTTAGAAACCGATACATATAACCTTACATATTACGCAACATCTCCCATCAAAGATGATACAAAGTTTTTAGACACAATCTTTGGTATTGGTGGATTAAGCTCAAATTTATTTAATAGTTTAGATGGTAAAAATTTAACTTCTGATAGAAACGGTGGACAAATATATGGAACGATTAGAATTAAAGATGAAATAAAGAAAAATAATCTTACCTTAATTCCATCAGGAAGATTTGATATTGGTCATACTATTTTAGATAATTACAAAGAGCCAGGCGGTGGCGCTATAAAAGTAGAAAAACAACATGTTAGATCAAAAAAAATAAGAGCAGGATTAGCTGCTGTAGAAGATTCATCTAATGATAATTATACTTTTAGAAGACATGGAAAATTAGAGTACGTTGCTAACATCGATCGTTCCTCTAATTTTAAATATACTTACGTTTCTGATACTTCTAAGAGGTTTAATGAAAAATTAAAAACCGGATCTTTGCATAATTTAAGTGGTGAAATTGGTATTGATATTATTATGCCAAATAGTTTTAGTATTTTTCTAATATATGAGCGTAATCAAGAGTTAGGAACTGGATATACTGATAAAATGCATATTGCACTTGGATATTTACCAAATCAAAATACTAATTATGCTTTTATAGTTGATGGTATAGATGAACCTAGATCAAATTATATTATCAAAAAGAAAGTAAATGATTTTTCAGTTGATTTTAAGTTAACAAATAATTTAATGAATCCTACAGATTACCATGAGGCATCTTTAAATTTGATACGTAAGTTTTAGCTTAATTATGGTGTAAATACAAAAATTAGTAAAAATTTTTAGTCTAGTTATGCTATTTATAGAAAATGAAATTTCCGATTCTATTACCCAATATTTTTAATCATCCTTTTACTTATGAAAGTGATTTAAAATTAAAAGTAGGTGATTACGTCTTGGTCCCTTTTGGTAAATCTAAAATTACAGGTGTAGTTT
The DNA here is from genome assembly GCA_902514945.1 of uncultured Pelagibacteraceae bacterium. Taxonomy (GTDB): domain Bacteria; phylum Pseudomonadota; class Alphaproteobacteria; order Pelagibacterales; family Pelagibacteraceae; genus Pelagibacter. The sequence continues at coordinate 15,481 of CABXSO010000010.1, forward strand.
GGGATGAATTTGAAAAAAAAAATAATAAAAATTTCAAGTTAAAAACTGTTTTAAAAAAATTGAATGTAACTCCGTTAAAAAAAACAACTATAAAATTTCTTAATTGGTTTGCTGAATACAATATAGTTCCAAAAGGAATGGCTTTAAAATTAGTTTTATTAAGTAGTAATGCTATAGAAAAGTTTCCAAAAGAAGTTTTTAAAACCTTTAATACTAATATTAGCGAAAATAAAATTAAACTTTCTGAGGAACAAAAAAAATCTCTAAAAAAAATGAATATTTTTAATGACAAATTTAGAGTTCATGTTCTTCAAGGGACAACAGGATCAGGGAAAACTATTGTTTATTTTTCAGCTTTAAAGGAAATTATAATCAAAGGTTTTCAAGGCTTAATACTTTTACCTGAAATAGGTTTAACAAGTCAGTTCGAAAAAAAGTTTTTAGAGTTTTTTGGAATTAATCCTGCAATTTGGCACTCTAGTATTTCGAAGAAAAAAAAAGAAGTCATTTGGAGTGGTGTTGCAAATGGCGAAATTAAAGTGGTAATAGGGGCAAGATCATCTTTATTTTTGCCGTTTAAAAGATTAGGATTAATTGTAGTTGATGAAGAACATGACCAATCTTACAAACAGGATGAAGGTGTTACCTATAATGCAAGAGATATGGGAATTACAAGAGCATCATTTGAGAATATTCCTATAAATCTAGTAACAGCGGTTCCATCTATTGAAACATATGAAAATATAAAAATAGGAAAGTATAGTGTATCTAAATTAAGTCAGAGATATAAAAATGCATCTCTGCCTAATTACGAAATTATAAATTTAAATAATTCTAAGTTAGAAAAACAGTCTTGGTTATCAAATGAAATTATTCAAAAGGTAAATTTACACCTAGAAAAAAAAGATCAAGTTTTATTTTTTCTTAATAGACGAGGATTTTCACCACATGTACTTTGTAATAAGTGTTATACAAGTTTTTCATGTCCAAATTGCAGTATCAATCTAGTTTATCATAAAAAGAAAGAAAATTTGCTCTGTCATTACTGTGGATACAAAGCTCTTTTAAAAAGAGACTGTTCAAAAGAAGGAAATTGTGAATTTGTCTTTAGTGGTCCTGGTGTCGAAAGAATATCAGACGAAGTAAAAAGAAAATTTCCAGATAAGAAAATTGAAATCTTCTCAAGTGATACTATGAACAAAAAAAGTGCGATTGATAAGCTGAACAAAATTATTAAAAATGAAACTAATATTTTAGTTGGAACACAATTAATTTCAAAAGGATTTCATTTTCCAAGTTTAAATTGTATTGTAGTTGTTGACATCGATCTTTCATTGCAAGGACATGATTTAAGAGGAGCTGAAAAGAATCTACAACTTTATCATCAACTTTCAGGAAGAGCTGGCAGAACTGGAAAATCAGCTACAGTTTATTTTCAAACATATAATCATGATACAAAAATGATTGACGATATTACTAATAAAAATCCTGATATTTTTCTGGAAAGAGAGTTAGAGATTAGAAAAAAAAATAAACTCCCCCCCTTCCAAAGATTTATTTCACTAATACTTACTGGTGAAAATGAGAATAAATTAGAAACAGAGGCTTTGGCATTTAAAAATTTTATAGAAAATAAAATTGAAGGCAGGGTATTGGGACCAGTAAGTGCACCCATATTTAGATTAAAGAGAAAATTTAGAGTTAGATTGCTAATAAGAGGAATTAAATCAATGAAAGTACAAAACTCAATTGCAAAGATTATTCCAAACTATAAGTTTGCAGCTGGAATAAAACTTTCAGTTGATGTTGACCCTATAAACTTCAATTAATGAGCAAAAAAAGACCTTTTTAACAAATCGGTTACTTGAAGACCTAAAGTTCATATGCTAATTAGAGCCTGATTTTAGTTTAATCTTCAACATAACAAGGAACAAAGTTGAGCAAAGACACGGGATTTTCAATAACTTCAGCAGAAAGATATTCGCTTGCACTTTATGAGCTATCCAATGAGAGCAATCTTTTAACTCAAATTGAGGAACAATGCTCATCAATCCTAGGTTTAATAAACTCAAGTAGGGATTTTAAAAATTTAATAAAAGATCCAACAACTAAACAAGATGATTTATTCAAGATTACAACCTCAATTTCAGAAAATTATAAATTTGAGACTTTACTTAAAAATTTTTTGAATTTTTTAATTCAAAAAAGACGGTTCTTTTTTTTAGAGAGAATTCTTAAAAGTTTTATTGAGATATGTTCAAAAAAAAGAGGTGAACTTAAAGCAGAATTAAAATCAGCAAAAGAGTTGTCCAATGATGAAATAACCAGAATCACAGAGGAACTAACTAAAAATTTTAGCTCAAAAATAAAATTAAACTACAAATATGATAAAAGTTTAATAGGAGGTTTAGTGCTTCAAGTTGGAAGCACTATGGTTGACGCCTCAATTAAAAATAAATTACAACAAATTGAAAACAGAATGATAGAGGCATAAATGGAAATAAATCCTTCAGAAGTTACAAAAATATTAAAAGAACAAATCAAAAATTTTGGCGAAAAGACTGAGGTAACTGAAGTTGGCCAAGTCTTATCAGTTGGAGATGGTATTGCTAGAATTTATGGCTTAGACAATGTTCAGGCTGGTGAAATGGTTGAGTTTGCTGATGGCTCAAAAGGGATGGCTCTTAACTTAGAAAGTGAAAATGTTGGGGTTGTAATTTTTGGTGATGACAGAAATATTAAAGAAGGTGATGTTGTTAAAAGAACAGGAAACATCGTTGATACACCAGTTGGAAAAGAACTTTTAGGTAGAGTAGTTGATGGCCTAGGAAATCCAATTGATGGAAAAGGATCGCTGGATAAAAGTGTTAAAAAAACAAGAGTAGAGGTTAAAGCCCCTGGTATTATCCCTAGGCAATCAGTTAGTGAACCAATGCAAACCGGATTAAAATCAATTGATAGCCTGGTGCCAATTGGAAGAGGTCAAAGGGAATTAATTATTGGAGACAGACAGACAGGTAAAACTGCTGTTGCTGTCGATGCAATTATAAATCAAAAAAAAATTAATGAGTCAGGTGATGAGAAACAAAAATTATATTGTATCTATGTTGCAGTTGGTCAAAAAAGATCAACAGTAAGACAAATTCAAAAAACCTTAGAAGAAGCTGGTGCAATGGAATACACAACTATTGTTGCTGCTACAGCATCGGACTCAGCTCCATTACAATTTTTAGCTCCTTATACAGGTTGTGCAATGGGTGAATATTTTAGAGATAATGGAATGCACGCATTAATTATTTATGATGATTTATCGAAACAAGCTGTTGCTTATAGACAAATGTCTCTTCTTTTAAGAAGACCCCCAGGAAGAGAAGCATACCCAGGAGACGTATTTTACTTGCATAGTAGATTACTAGAAAGAGCAGCAAAACTTAGTGATGAACATGGTGGAGGATCACTAACAGCACTTCCAATAATTGAAACCCAAGGTGGTGATGTTTCCGCATTTATTCCAACAAATGTAATTTCAATTACAGATGGCCAGATATTTCTGGAAACAGAGCTTTTTAACCAAGGTATTAGACCAGCAATTAATGTTGGTTTATCTGTATCGAGGGTTGGGTCCTCAGCCCAAACAAAAGCCATGAAAAAAGTATCAGGCTCAATGAAACTTGAGTTAGCACAATACAGAGAAATGGCTGCTTTTGCTCAATTTGGATCAGATTTAGATGCCTCTACGCAGCAGCTACTTAATAGAGGTTCAAAGTTGACTGAACTACTAAAACAAAAACAATATTCACCGCTGACGGTCGCAGAGCAAGTGGTATCCGTTTTTTGTGGAGTTAAAGGTTATTTAGATGATATTAATTTAAAAGATATTGCAGAGTTTGAGTCTAAAATAATTGAAAAGTGTAAATCTGATAAGCCTGAAATAATTGATTCAATCCAAAGTTCTGGAAAGCTTGAAGAGGATAAAGAAAAACTATTAATAGAAGTAATCACTCAACTTAAACAAAACTTTAAATAATAATAAGAAAATGGCAAGTTTAGACGATCTAAAAAAAAGAATAGCAAGTGTTAAGTCTACACAGAAAATTACAAAGGCTATGAAGATGGTTGCTGCAGCAAAATTGAGAAGAGCTCAAGAAAGTGCTGAAAATGGAAGACCTTATTCAGAAAAAATGAAAAATGTTATTTTAAATTTGTCTAATGGAATATCTGATAAAGAGAATGCTCCAAAACTTTTATCAGGAACAGGGAATGATAAGGTTCATTTATGTGTTGTAATGACATCAGATAGAGGATTATGCGGAGGTTTCAATTCTAATATAATTAAAAAAGCCAAAAGTTACTTCTCAAAAATTTTAAGTGAAGGAAAGGAACTCAAAATTATAACTGTAGGTTCGAAAGGAAATGATCAGCTAAAGAGAATGTACGGTGATAAAATTATTGAAAATATTTCTTTCAAAGAGTCAAAAAATGCTAATTATTTTGATGCTGAAAAAGTCGGCAAAATAGTAATAGATAAATTTAAGGATAGTGAATTTGACATATGCACCATTTTTTATAATCAATTTAAAAATGTAATTACTCAAATTCCTCAAGCTCAGCAGATAGTCCCTTTGAACAATAAGGATACTGAAGATAAGGCTTCAGAAGAAAGTTATGAATTTGAACCAGATGAAGATGAGATTTTGGCTAATTTATTACCAAAAAATATTTCAACACAAATATTTAAAGCAATGTTAGAGAATTCAGCTAGCGAACAAGGATCAAGGATGAGTGCAATGGACAACGCAACTCGAAACGCAGGTGAAATGGTTGACAAACTTACTATCCAGTATAATAGAAGTCGTCAAGCAGCAATTACAAAAGAACTAATAGAAATCATATCAGGAGCAGAAAGTTTATAATTATGAGTAAAGGAATAATCACACAAGTTATTGGAGCAGTAGTTGACGTAAAATTTTATGGAGAACTTCCAGAAATTTTAACGGCATTGGAATGTAAAAATGGAGATAACAGGTTAGTTCTAGAGGTTGCTCAGCATTTAGGTGAAACAACAGTTAGAACAATTGCAATGGATGCCACTGAAGGACTCAAAAGAGGTGATGAAGTAATAAATACTAATGCTCCTATTCAAGTGCCTGTAGGACCTGAAACTCTTGGAAGAATTATTAATGTTATTGGAGAGCCGATTGATGAAAGAGGTGAGGTTAAAACTAAAGAAAGTTGGCCAATTCATCGTGCTGCCCCCGAATTTAACGATCAGTCGACTGAAACGGAAATTCTTGTAACCGGTATTAAGGTAATTGACCTACTTGCCCCTTATGCTAAGGGAGGAAAAATTGGATTATTTGGTGGTGCTGGTGTTGGAAAAACAGTTCTTATTATGGAATTAATAAATAACGTTGCAAAAGCACATGGTGGATTTTCTGTTTTTGCAGGTGTAGGAGAAAGAACTAGAGAAGGTAACGATCTTTACCACGAGATGATAGAGTCAGGTGTAATCAAACAAGATGGTCCAGGATCAAAAGCCGCCTTAGTTTATGGACAAATGAACGAGCCTCCAGGCGCAAGAGCAAGAGTTGCGCTTACAGGATTAACTGTAGCTGAATACTTTCGAGATCAAGAGGGACAAGATGTACTTTTCTTTGTAGATAATATTTTTAGATTCACCCAGGCTGGTTCAGAGGTCTCTGCACTGTTAGGAAGAATTCCATCTGCAGTAGGTTATCAACCGACATTAGCAACGGATATGGGTAACCTTCAGGAAAGGATTACAACTACTAACAAAGGGTCAATTACCTCAGTTCAGGCAATTTATGTGCCAGCTGATGATTTAACTGATCCCGCACCAGCAACCTCGTTTGCGCATTTGGATGCCACAACGGTACTCTCAAGACAAATAGCCGAGATAGGAATTTACCCTGCTGTTGATCCATTAGATTCGACCTCAAGAATTCTGGACCCAAGAATTGTAGGCGACGAGCATTATAGAGTAGCTAGGGACGTTCAGAGAATATTACAATCTTATAAATCACTGCAGGATATAATAGCTATTTTAGGTATGGATGAGTTATCCGAAGAAGATAAATTGGTTGTGGCAAGAGCTAGAAAGATACAAAGATTCTTATCTCAACCATTTTTTGTTGCAGAAGTTTTTACAGGATCACCCGGAAAATTGGTTGATTTAGACTCAACAATTAAAGGTTTTGATTCTATCTGCAAAGGTGAATATGATAATTTGCCTGAAGCGGCATTCTATATGGTGGGTACTATAGAGGAAGCAATTGAAAAAGCTAAAAAAATGGAGCAAGAAGCTGCTGCTTGATGAGTGAAGAATTTAAAATTGAAATAGTAAATCCCGAAAAATCTTTCTTAGTGAAGGAAGATATTTTAGAAGTGGTAGTGCCTGCGTTTGAAGGTGAAATGGGAATCTTAAAAGATCATATATCTATTATTTCTTTTTTGAAACCAGGTATAATTAAGATTTCCTCAAAATCAGGTGATGAAAACTATTACGTTGAAGATGGAATTGTAGAGTTTAAAAATAATAATTTATCTATCTTAACGAGTACGATTTTTAATGTTGTGGATTTAGATAAATCAAAACTAGAAGATTTAATTGAAAAAGCTGAAGAAGAGGCTAATCAAACTGAAATAAGTGATCAGTTTCAATATTTAGCAGACCAAAAGGTTCAAGTATTAAGGTCAATTAATTAATAATTGTTTTAATTTTTTCCTTAAGTTCTTTGTAGACATTAAATTTAAAGTCTACCACTACTTCTGTCAAGGTTTCTAGATCAATCCACTTCCACTCTAAAAACTCAGGTTTTCTTGTTTGAATATCTATTTCTTTATCTTCGCCAGTGAATTTCATTATAAACCATTTCTGTTTTTGTCCTTTATACTTGCCTTTCCATATAATTCCCAACAAATGATCAGGAAGCTCATATGTAATAAAGCCATCCAATTCTTTTATAAGTTCTACTTTTGTTATACTAGTTTCCTCCTCTAATTCTCTATAAGCGGCCGAAAGATAATCTTCACCTTCGTCAATACCTCCTTGTGGCATTTGCCAGAATTTTTTTGGATTATCTATTCTTCTTGCAACAAAAATCTTATTTTTTTTGTTTAAGACAACTATACCTACACCATTTCGCAATGGTAAATTTCTGTATATATCTTTCATTTAGCCTTTTAAAAGTTTTAAAGCGTAATTTAATTGATTATCAGTTTCAGTCTTAATTCTAAATTCATCTGAATCCTCATTAATTTCAATATCTGGACTTACTCCAACTTCTGAAATAGATTTACCTGACGGCAAGTAATATTTTGCAACTGTCAGTCTTATAGCTCCTTTATTTTTAAGTGGTATTATTGACTGCACTGAACCTTTTCCATAACTATTTTCCCCAATTATTATTGCCCTTTTATGATCTTTAAGAGCACCAGCAACTATCTCTGAAGCTGATGCAGATCCATAATTTATTAAAACGAGTAAGGTTTTGCCGTCAATTAAATCTCCTTTTCTTGCAAACCACTTTCTGTTTTCAGAGGCCTTTCTTCCTTTAGTCGAAACTATTTCTCCGTTATTTAAAAAAAAATCTGAAACCTTAATCGCTTGAGATAATAAGCCACCAGGGTTATTTCTTAGATCAAGTATATACGAGCTTACATTCTGATTGTCCTCAAATTTTTTAATTTGATCACTTATTTGTTCACTACTATTTTCATTGAAAGAGGTTAATCTAATATATCCAACATCTCTTTTGAGTAATTCAGCTCTAACAGATTTGATTTCGATAATTTCTCTAACAATATTAAATTTAAGTGCTTTCTTTTGACCGATTCTCCTAATTGTTAAATTTATGGAAGAACCAACAGGCCCTCTCATCAAATCCACAGCTTCACTGAGAGATTTACCTTGAACTTGTGTGTCGTCTATTTTTATAATGAAATCTCCAGCTTTAATTCCTGCTTTTGATGCGGGTGTATCGTCAATAGGCGAAATAACTTTAACAACCCCAGACTCCATACCTACCTCTATTCCTAAGCCTCCAAATTCACCACTTGTTTCAGTCTGCATCTCATTAAAAATTTCTGGGGACATATATGCCGAATAAGGATCAAGCGATTGCAACAAACCATTAATTGCTGAGTCTATACCATCAGACTGATTTATTTCATCTACATACTCTTTATTGATTTTTTCTAATACTTCTCCAAACAAATCTATTTTTTGGTAAATATTATTTTCAGCAGAGTTGGCAACGCTTAAGGTTAAAAATTTAAAAATAATTAAAGCGCTTAAAGTAAAAAAATTTTTTTTCATATTATTAATTTTTCTTTTGGTATAAATTCGGACCACATTTTTTCCAATTCATAAAATTTCCTTTTTTCAGGGTGAAAAATATGAACTATAAGATCTATTCCATCTACAAGTTTCCACTCAGTACTCTCTTTTCCCTCAATTTTTGACTCTTTCATTCCATAATCTATAAATTTTTTTAAAACTTGTTCTGAGAGTGACTGAATATGTCTAGAGGAGGTACCACTAGCAATTATCATATAATCTGCCATAGAGCTTTTGTCTTTAAGATCGATACTGACAATGTCTAGGGCTTTATTTAAATCTAAAGTTTTAATTATGACTTTTTTTAAATCTAAAGTTTTATCCATTAGTTGTATAAAGCATATCAAATTTTCCTTAATTGAGAAGAAGAAATATTGACCTTTTCAAATTCTATAAATTTCAAATTTTCTTTATTTAATCTTTTATATGATGTTGAATTTAAAGATTTTTTTTTATAACCATGTCTGTCGAAAACTATTATTCTACATTTTTGTGAAATTGATTTCCATTTATACCATTTATGAAATTTTATTAAATTATCAGCTCCCATTATAAAATAAATTTTATTTTTTTTATTCTTTAAAATATGATTTACTAAATCAAAGGTTTTATTTGAGTTAATAATATCTTCGTAAAATTTTACTTTAATGAATTTATTAGAGCCTATAACTTTTTTACAATATTTAATTCTATTATCTAAACCTGTGTATGTTTTTTTTTTAAAAGGATTTTTTTTTGTTATTGCCCAAATAACATTACGTAAATCAAATCTTTTAATGGCCTCTTTAGAGATTGTAAGATGACCTTTGTGTGCAGGATCAAAAGATCCACCCAGAATTCCAACTTTGTTTTTTTTTTTAATCAATTTAATTCCTGATTTTACCATTACTTGTTACTTGATATTTGTAGGAAATTAATTGTCTTAGTCCCACAGGTCCCCTTGGAGGAAGAACATTTGTTGAAATTCCGACCTCACCACCAAATCCAAATTCTCCGCCATCTGCAAATTGTGTAGATGTGTTATGCATTGCTATTGAACTTTTAACTTCTCTTAAAAACTTTTTTGCAGATTTTTTGTTTTTAGTAATGATACAATCAGTGTGCATGGTTCCGTATTTGTTAATATGAGAAATAGCCTCTTGTAAGTTTTTGACCGATTTCGCAGAAACAGTAGGGGATAAATATTCTTTTGACCAATCTTTGATTGATGCTTTTTTGATTTTACCTTTATAAATCTTTCTTATTTTATTATCTCCGATTATCTCACAACCTTTTTCCTCTAATTTTTTTAATATACTAATTCCAAACTTTTTGATTATATATTCATGAAGCAAAATTGTTTCGGTTGCTCCACAAATTGCTGTATTTCTTAATTTAGCATTTATTATTAATTTACAAGCAATATTGGGGTCAGCATCTTTGTCAACATACGAATGACAAACCCCTTCTAAGTGACCAATAGTTGGAATTTTGGAAATGTTTTGTACTTTCTCAACTAAATTCTTTCCTCCTCTTGGAATAATTACGTCAATAAAGTTACTCATTTTAGTTAGTAAAAAATCAACTACTTTTCTATCTTTTATATCAATGAATTGAATAAAATTTTGATCAACCTTATTAATCTTTAGTGCTTTTCTAAATAAATTTGATAAAATTTTATTAGAATGAAATGCTTCAGTACCACCTTTTAAAATAACCGGATTTCCAGATTTAAAACATAATGATGCAACATCTGAAGTTACGTTTGGTCTACTTTCATAAATAATTCCTATAACTCCTATCGGAATTGAAATTTTTGTAAATACAAGTCCATTAGGTCTTTTCCATTTTTCAATAACGTTATTAGTTGGGTCCTTTAATTTAATTATTTCTTTAATTGAATTTATAATGCTAGAAAATTTTTTTTCATTTAAAATTAGTCGATTTATTAAGTTATCTCTTAGTTTTTTCTTAATAGCTTGATTTATATCTTTTTTGTTTTCTTTAAGAATTAAATTTTTATTTTTCCCAATTAATTTAACATAGTCATTTAAAACTTTATTTTTTTTATTGGTGTTTATTTTTTGATCAAATGCTAACCTTGATTTTTTTCCAATATTAATTAATATTCCCCTCATTATATCTCTACCATATCATCTTTGTGAACTACCTCAGATTTTGAAACATATCCTAAAATTTTTTGTATTTCATTTGAATGACAACCCATAATCAGATTTATTTCTTTAGATGAAAAAGAACTCAGTCCACGAGCAAACTCTTTTTTTTTGTTGTCCAAAATTCTAATGTGATCTCCTTTATTAAATCTTCCAAATACTTTTGTAATTCCAGCCGCTAATAAACTTTTTCCCTTATTAAGAGCTCTTTTTGCTCCGTCGTCTATTACAAGCTCACCTTTAGGAGAAATTGAGCTGATTATCCACTTTTTTCTTGCATGCATTTTAGATATTTTTGAAATAAACCATGTGCAGTTATTTTTATTCTGAATTCGATCTATAGGATTAAAACTTAATCCATTTGCTATCACCATATTGCAACCTGCTAAATTACAAATTTTAGCAGCCTCAATTTTTGTATTCATGCCACCACTACCTAATTCTGTCATACCTTTAATACTTATATTTTTAATATCTTTGTCTAAATTACTGATACTCTTAATCAACTCAGCATCTTTGAATTTTTTTGGATTTTTTGTATATAAGCCATCTACATCAGATAGTAATATTAAAGTGTCTGCATTTGAAATTTGAGCAACTCTGGATGCGAGCCTATCATTATCTCCATACTTAATTTCAGTTGTAGCGATAGTATCATTTTCATTAACAATAGGAATGAAATCAAGTTCAAATAAGTTTTCAAAAGTTCTTTTTGCATTGATCGATCTTCTTCTCTCTTCAGTATCATCAAGGGTAAGTAAAATTTGGGAAATATTTAACTTATATTTTGAAAATGTTTCTAAGAATAAGTTCATCAATTCAATTTGTCCTATAGATGCGATTGCTTGGCTTTTATCAAGTTTAAGATTTTTTTTACTATAATTCATTTTTTTACATCCTAGGGCTATCGCACCTGAAGAAACAATTATAACTTTTTGATTATTTGATCTTAATTTTTTAACATCTTTTGCAAAGCTGGAAAGCCATTTTTTCCTGATTTTCTTATCTTGATCAACTAAAAGTGAAGATCCAATTTTGATGACTATTTTTTTTGAGTTTTTAAGAAACATAATTCAATAATTTTGATTTGATCTTTGATAATGAGGTTTTATTCAGGGTGGATATAGCAACGATTTCTGATTTAGTATTCTTTTTAAAATCTTTAATAATGTGATTGACCTCTTTTTCATCAATAAGATCTATTTTGTTTAACACTACTAATTCTTTTTTTTTAACGAGTTTGCTACTATATTTTTTAAGCTCATTCTTTACTTGTTTATAGTTTTTTTTTAAATCCTCACTTGTGATATCGATTAAATGTAAAAGAGATTTACATCTCTCAATGTGTTTCAAAAACTGAATTCCTAGACCTGTGCCCTTATGAGCCCCTTCAACTAAACCAGGAATATCTGCTATCGTAATTTCTTTATCATCATAACTCGCTACACCCAAATTTGGATTTAAAGTAGTGAATTGATAATTTGCAATTTTAGGATTTGCATTAGTGACCGATGCTAATAAACTTGATTTTCCCGCATTAGGCAATCCTATAATTCCAATATCAGCTATGGTTTTTAACTGAAGCCAAATCGTAAACTCTTCTCCTTGAGTACCTTTTGTAAATTTTCTTGGAGCGCGATTGGTAGAACTTTTGAATCTTGTATTGCCTAATCCACCTTTGCCACCAGCTGCAGCAGTAAATTTCTCACTAATTTTTGTAAAATCATAAATTAATGTTTTATTATCCTCTTCAAAAACTTGAGTTCCTAGAGGAACCTTTAAGATCAAATCCTCACCGCTCTTGCCTGTTCGATTTTGTCCTGAACCGTTTTCACCCCTTTTTGCTTTGTGATGTTGTTGATATCTAAAATCAATCAATGTATTTAAGTTCTGCTCAGACTTTAAAATCACTGAACCTCCTTTTCCACCATCACCACCATCTGGGCCACCAAATTCTATAAATTTTTCCCTTCTGAAACTAGGAGAACCATCTCCACCATTTCCAGCTTTAACATATATTTTTACTTGATCTAAGAATTTCATAATACAACAATAGTTTAAGTTGTACTATTAATTGGGTTTTACTGAAACAAAAGTTCTATCTGATTTTGTTTTTTTGAAGACTACTTTACCTTTAATAACTGAAAAAATTGAATGATCTTTGCCCATCCCCACATTTTCTCCAGGAAATATTTTTGTACCCCTCTGTCTTACAATAATGTTTCCAGGTATAACAGATTGTCCACCATATTTTTTGACACCAAGTCTTCGTCCAGCACTATCACGTCCATTTCTAGATGATCCCCCTGCTTTTTTTGTTGCCATAATTATTTCCTAGTTATTTACTAGCCTCTTTTTTTATTTCTGTCTTTTTTGATACCTTAGAAACCTTTTCAGCTTCTGAAAGAATTTTACCATCTTTCGAAAAAATTTTATTTATTCTAATCATAGAATACTCCTGTCTATGTCCATTTTTTCTTCTTGAATTATGTCTTCTTCTTTTTTTAAAAATTAATACAGTTTTATTTTTACTATTTTTAATAAAGTCAGCTTCTACTTTTGCACCATTTACCATTGGGGCTCCAACTTCTATTTTGCTATCGTCTCCATAAGCTAAAATTTCATTAAATTCTATTTTTGAATTAGCTTTAGAATCTGGTAATTTTTCTATTTTCAAAATCTCTCCAGACTTGACTTTATATTGTTTACCACCTGTTTTTATTACTGCGAACGACATATAAATACTCTAAATTTTGTTATGGCAATATAGTCTTAGCAAACTTATAGTCAAGTTTTATAAATCAAAAATTATCCTTTAAATCTCTTAATTTTGAAAAACTTTCAACATCCTTAGCTTTAAGAAATATATTGCATTCTATTTCATCAGATAAAATGGAAGGAATAGTGGGTTCACCGCTTCTTATATTTTCCTTAATTTTTTCAATTTTAATCTTTAAATTTAAATTATCAGGATCATTTGACTCACAAAATTTAGAATTTTGCAATGTATATTCATGACCACAATAGATCTGTGTATCTTTTGAAAGTTTTTTTATTTTTTTTAATGAATTGAACATCTGTTCATAGGTTCCCTCAAAAATTCTACCACATCCTAAAGAAAACAATGTATCTCCAGTAAAAATTTTTTTTTCCTTAAAAAAATGAAAAGCGATATGCCCACTTGTATGACCTGGTGTGTGATAAATTTTTGCCTCAAAATTTTCACCTTTCCATTTTTGATTATCCTCAACAAGTATATCAATTTCTGGTATACGATTTTTATCTTCTTTAAACCCGACTATTTTACAATTATAACGTTTTTTCAATTCCAAATTACCACCTACATGATCATAATGATGATGGGTATTAAGAATATATTTCAATTCAATATTATTTCTTTCTATATACTTGATAATGGGAGCTGCTTCGCCAGGATCAACAATACATCCAATACTTTTAATATCATCGATTAGCAAGTAACTATAATTGTCTTGTAAACACTTAATTATTTCAACTCTCATATTATTTTTCAATTAAGAATATACCTAATTCTGCAAATAAATTTTTATAAAATAAGTTATAATTATTAATATTTGATATATTTTTTATTAGTCAGAGCCAAAGATTTGAAGATTTTAAAGTCTATAACTTTTGAAAATTTGAAAAAATCTTTAATCGTACACATATGAATATTCGGAGTGTTATACCAATCATTTGGTAATGATTCTGTGACAGGCATAGTTCCTTTAATAAGCAAATTCAGTCTTACTTTCCAATGACCAAAATTTGGAATTGTTACAATAGCTTTCTTTCCAACTCTTAGTAGTTCTCGTATAACAATTTCAGGGTTAACAAAAGCTTGTAAAGTTTGACCCAAGACAACATAATCAAAAGAATCATTTGGAAATTGTTTTAAATCAAATTCTGCATTTCCTTCAATTACAGTTAGTCCTTTTGATACACAAATTTGAACTTTGTCTTTTGAGATCTCAATCCCTCTGGCGTCGATGTTCTTATTATTTTTTAATGACTCCATTAATGTTCCATCATCACAACCAACGTCTAAAACTCTTGCATTCTCCTCTATTATATCGACTATAATTTTATATTCTGTTTTCACTATTTTCTCTCTAAATAAGATTTATCTAAAAAATTTTTCAAAGTTTTCAAAAAATCTGGAACATCTAATAAAAAAGAATCATGCCCTTTGTCAGATTTTATTTCTACAAATCCAACATCAGCACCAATTGCATTGAGAGCAATAACTATGTCTTTATTTTCCTGAGTTGGATATAGCCAGTCTGAAGTGAAAGATATTATAAAGAACTTAGCCTTAGTTTTTTTAAATGCAGTAGACAAATTACCATCAAATTGTTTAACTAAATCAAAATAATCCATGGCTCTTGTGATATAAAGATAACTATTTGCATCAAATCGATCTACAAATACTGATCCCTGATATCTTAAATAACTTTCTATCTGAAAATCTGCATCAAATCCAAATTTAAGAGCATCTCTTTCTTGAAGTTTTCTACCAAATTTTTCTTGTAAACCCTTTTTCGACAAGTAAGTAATATGGGCAGCCATTCTTGCTACTGACAATCCTTTATCAGGAAGAGTATTATTAGATAAATATTTTCCTTCAGACCAGTTATGATCTGATGCTATCGCTTGTCTACCCAACTCATTGAAAGCAATATTTTGAGCAGAGTGACTAGAGGTACATGCGATTGGCACTACAGTTCTAGCTTTATCTGGGTAATTACTAATAAATTGTAAAACTTGCATACCCCCCATTGAACCACCAACAATTGAAAAAAGTTTTTCGATTTTAAAATGATCTAATAAATTTATCTGTGCATTAACCATGTCATTAATCGTAATTACAGGAAAATCTGTGCCATAAATTTTTTTTGTTTCAGGATTTTCGTGGCTTGGACCAAACGATCCCATACAACCACCTATAACATTTGCACAAATCACAAAATATTTGTTTGTATCAATTGATTTGTTAGGACCTACTGCATAAGACCACCAACCATCTTTTTTTGTTATAGGATTAATACCAGTAACAAATTGATCACCAGTAAGAGCATGAAAAACTAAGATTGCATTATCTTTGTTTTCATTGAGTGAACCATAAGTTTCGTATGCAAGCGGAAAATTGTTGATACTTTTACCACAATCAAGCTTTAATGGTTTTTTAATAATAAGTGTTTTTATATTCTCTTTAATATTCATATATTTTAATGCTAATTAATGAATTGTGAGAAAAAAAACTTTTTTAGCGGTTTTTTTAAAGCGCTCGCAATTCAGGTAAATCAGCGCATAAATTTTGTACTAGATGTTATTTAGTATGTCAATTTTTTAAAATATTTGAACTAATACTATATGAAAAATTGTTATTTTATTTATAAAGAGGCTTAAATTTAAAAGATGACAACTATAAAATTTAAAAAATTTAATATTGAAGCTTATCAACCTGGTAAATCAAATGTTAAGAGATTAAAGAAAATTATCAAGCTTTCAGCAAATGAGTCAGCTCTAGGCGTAAGTGTGAGGGCCAAGAAAGCAATATCAAATGAAAAATTAAATCTTTTCAGATATCCGGATGGTAAGTCTAAAGAATTGCGAAGTCAGATTTCAAAAAAATTTAATTGTGATAAAGAAAAAATAATTTGTGGAGCTGGTTCAGATGAAGTTATCCAAATGTTATGCCAGCTTTTTCTTAAACCAAAAGATGAGGTAATTCTTCCTCAATTTAGTTTCTTGATGTATAGGATATATGCAAAAAATAGTTGGTGCAAAAGTTGTTTTTGCTAAAGAAAAAAATTTGAAAGTTTCTGTTTCGGAAATAATTAAAAAAGTTAATAATAAAACTAAAATCGTATTTCTTGCTAATCCAAATAATCCAACCGGTACTTACTTAACCAAGTTTGAACTAATTAATTTAAGAAAAAGATTAAGAAAAAATATTTTACTCGTCGTAGATGATGCTTATGCGGAATACATGCAAAATAGAGATTATAAATCTGGTTTAGATTTATTCAAAAATAAACATAATGTTTTTATATTAAGAACATTCTCGAAAATTTATGGATTGTCTTCCTTAAGAATTGGTTGGGGTTATGGCTCAAAAAAAATTATAGATGCCTTGAATGTTATTAAACCTCCATTTAACGTTAATGAAGTTGCTCAAAAAGCAGCCATTGAGTCTCTTAAGGATAAAAAATTTATTTCACGATCAGTGAAACATAATTTTATTTATGCTTCAAAATTAAAAGATTTTTTGAGTAATTATGATATCAGTTCTAATAAAGTTTCTGCTAACTTTTTATTATTGGACTTTAATAAATGTAAACTCCAGGCTAAAGGTTTTTTATGAAAAATTAAAAAAAAAGGGAATTATTTTAAGGTCTACTGAGGAAGGTTATAAAATAAAAAATATGCT
>CABXSO010000011.1 GCA_902514945.1 uncultured Pelagibacteraceae bacterium
TTTTCAGATAAGTTTTTTGATTTCATTTATTAAGTTTGATTTCGGAATTGTTTGGTTATTTTCACCCTTAACACCTTTAAGGTTTTTAATGGTCACAGTATTGTCATTAAACTCATTTTCCCCACAAATAATCGCTACTGTTAATTCACGCTTGTTTGCTAAGTCGAGCTGTTTACTAAGATTTTTTTTAGTGTTTAAAAAAACTTCTGCATTAATATTATTATCTCTTAATTGATCAACTAATTCATAATAATTCTTTAAGTATTTTTCATCCATCACACAAACTAGAACTGGTTTTTGATTTTCTACTTGAATTTGGTTTGACTGCATTAATGCAAATAACAACCTGTCTACTCCAAAACTAATTCCAGTCCCAGGAACATCAACACCTCTAAACCTTGAAATAAGTTTGGCGTACGATCCTCCTGAACAGATACTACCCAACTCAATTTGCTTACCTTTATTATTATTCACTTTAAAATTTAAATTTGTTTCGACTATAAATGAGTCATAGTACGAGAGTCCTCTCACAATCGTAAAGTTTGTTTTAATTTGATTTAAATTTGAACCATATCCAAGTACTTTAAATACATCATATAATTCTTGAATTCCTTCTTGAGACAATGGGTTTTTTAAAGTTTCTTTTAATTTTTTAAGATCTTTGATTTGCAGAAAATTTAATATTTGTGCTGCCTGTTCATTGTTTAGATCAGCTCCTTTAGTAATAGCTCCACTTTGATCTTTTCTCTCTTTTTTCAGTAAATCTTCAACTCCTTTTAAACCAAATCCAGGTTTATCAAGTTTATCTATAGCCCGAATAACTTTAGTTTGTTTATCTTCAGAAATTTTTAATTCATCAATTAGTCCTTGGACTATTTTTCTATTACTCACATTAATTGTAAATTGATCTTTTTTTAATCCACAATCTGCTAGTGTGCTTGATATTAAATTGCAAAGCTCTGCATTTGCTTGTGCAGAATTAACATTTCCAACAATATCAAAATCTGCTTGCATAAATTCTCTGTATCGACCATTTCCAGCTTTTTCATTTCTGAATACATTTTGAATTTGATATCGCTTGAAGATTGATGGAAGTTCCTGGTTGTTTTGAGCATAAAATCTTGCAAGGGGGCTTGAGAGATCATAACGAAGAGTTATATTTTTGTCTCCATCTTCAAATGAAAATACATCAGACATAGGATTAGATTCATCTTCTGCCAAAAAAGATCCTATATTTTCTGCAATTTCGAACGAAGGAGTTTCGAGAGCTTCTGCTCCAAATTTAATAAAATTATTCTCAATAGCTTTTAAAAGCTTTTTTTTGATAAGAATTTTTTTATCCCATCGATCTTCAAATCCTGGAGCTAATCCAGGAACTAATTTTTTTTCTTTATTCATTTTTTTGGTACCCGGGCTGAGAATCGAACTCAAACTTAAAGTTCCACAAACTTTCGTGCTAACCGTTACACCACCCAGGCATTCCTTGTTTTTATATTATTTTTGTGTTGATTTAAAATTATATTATAAATAAATAGCCTATAGGCTATGGAAACAGACTTTATGTGATCTGTTTAAAATTAATCTAACTGTAATATTTATAATCATTGCGGATCTTTTAGACAAAAATTATATTTATTCAACCCTTAAAAGAAATTGAACTTTTATCCCTTATAATTGCTCTTTAGTTAAATCATGATATATGACTGGAATTTCATGCACTTTTGAATATTTATTAAACCAGTATGCCATAAATCTTTCAGCCAAAAAAGCATACGTTCTTGTTTCATACCCTCTTAATTCAAAACCAAGAATAGTTTCACATTTTTCCAACCATGGAAATAATGTTTCGTAAAACCTGCTCATCAATTCTTTAGATTTACATATAAACATATTCCCATAATTAAATGAGATATTTTTTCTTACATAAAATTTAAAATCCTCTCTTTCATTATAATCTAATAAATCTATAGCTTTATCTAAAACACCATTGCCATGAAACATATCAAATTGAAATCTAATACTTCTTCCTTTATTAAAGATTGCTCCAGGATTTCTTAAGAATGCAATTTTTCCATATTTCACTATTTTTATCAGAGGTATTTGATTTAGGTAAATATGTTTACCAAGTATAACATCATAATTTTCCCAGCTAGTTGGAATTTTTTTTAAAATCTTTTGATTAATGTCTAAAGGTTCATCTGAGTTACTAAGCTCATTTTTCCAAAATCTTCTATACCCACAAAAACCAACCCACTTATCTTTTTGAATGCTATTAAGCTTATTTTTCCAAAGCCAATAATGAAAAGTAAATTCACCATAAAACCTATTTTTCGAACTTATATTGATGCCACTATTATCTCTTGTCCACCCACTGGAAAATGTATCAGACCCGAGCCCTACAGGTATATAATTTAATTCTTTAACCTTATCTAAAAGTTTATTGTGAATACAAATACAAAAAATTTCTAGGTTATTCACTTCTTTATTTTATCAATTTTTTTTCTTATCCTATACCACAAGCGAAAACCCCAATTTTTATGATCTTCCGACTTGTTTGAAAAGTTGTAAAGCTTTTTATTATGGTCAATCCCATTTAAAAATTTCTTATATTTATAAATGATTCTGTCATTAAAAGAGTTCAAATATTTTTCATCTTTTAAAGTTACTGAAACGTAATCATTCCAACCACATTCAAGAAATTGATTTGATACAAAAGACTCAAGTAAAATGGGATTAAAATTATTTCTTTTACCCCAATTAATTAGTGCATTACCACTATCAGGATAAAACCTCCAACAATCTTGGGGCCATCTGTGAAAATCACCATTTGATGGCACATTAAAGTAAAAAACTCCATTGGGTTTTAAAATTCTTAATATTTCCAAGTAGGTTAACCAGAAAAACTCAACATGCTCGAATACTGAAGTGCTAATAATTACATCGTAAGCCGCATCAGGGATTTCTTTAAATGAGTACGGGTCTTTTAAAATAATATCTACATTATTTCCTTTTTCAATATCCACTCCTGTGTATTCATGTTCTATGTTCATTTTATTTAATAAAATTTTTGCTCCAATATGATCTGATAAAGATTGACTACCAAAATCTAATATTTTTGGATTATTAAAATTTTTCAAATAAACAGAAAAAAATTTTTCTAAGTTAAGTATTGCGGATGAATGCATGTTAATATTTAAACACTATTGATGTTAGCTTAGACAAAAAACTGGATTATTCAACCCTTAAAAGAAAAGGACGTTTTTCTATATTTAAAAAAAACGTCCTCATAAAGTATTTAAAATTAATCTAGCTTTTTTAAATTGACTGCTGAAGGTCCTTTGGGACCATCTTCTAATGTAAATTCTAATTTATCTCCCTCATTTAAGAACCTCATTCCTGCCTCTTTAACTGCGCTTGCATGAACAAAGGCATCTTTTTCTTTATCGTCTCTTTCTATGAAACCATAACCTTTTTTACCATTAAACCACTTTACTTTTCCCTGTATCGTACTCATTTTTAGTCGTCCTTTTATCGTTTATTATTGAGTAGAAGTTAATTTCTTTTATATTAATTTCAAGATATTTTGTGGTGCCTCGGGAAGGATTCGCACCTCCGACACAAGCCTTTTCAGGGCTCTGCTCTACTCCTGAGCTACCGAGGCAAAAATTAACCCCTAAAGATTATTCTACCTTTAGTAAGGTCATAAGGTGTCATTTCTACAGTCACGTTATCACCTTGTAATACTCGAATTCTATTTTTTCTCAACTTACCTGCCGTATGTGCTGTTACTACATGGCCATTCTCTAACTGAACTCTAAACATTGCATTGGGTAACAAGTCAGTTACTTTGCCTTTGAATTCAAGTAGATCTTGTTTTGACAAATTTATTTTCTCCTAATTCTTTTTTTTACAGATTGAGCATGTCCTGCCAACCCTTCGTAATTTGCAAGAGTTATAACTGATGGTCCAAGCTTTTCAATACCCTTTTTTGATAAGTTTATATATGAAATTCTTTTGTAAAATTCATTAACACTTATGCCACTTGAAAATTTAGCTGATCCATTTGTTGGCAGTATATGGTTTGATCCAGCATTATAGTCAGTCATTGCCATCACAGCATATTTTCCTAAACAAATAGATCCAGAATTTTTAATTTTTGGAATGAATGACTTATAATTTTTAACATTTAATTCTAAGTGTTCTGGGGCAATTGTATTCACAATATCAACTATTTCTTTATCTGATCTCACTTGAATTAAAATTCCGTTATTAATCAAACTTTTTTTTTGCAATAGATACTCTTGGTATCTTATTTAATTGCTTAGAGATTTCTATTTTAGTTTTTTTTATTAAATCTTTACTTTTCGAGATTAATATACATTGAGCAAGTTTGTCATGTTCCGCTTGGCCAATAAGATCACTTGCTATCCAAACTGGGTTCGAAAATCTATCACCAACAATTGTAATTTCGGAAGGTCCAGCTGTCATCCCTTCAACACCAACATCACCAAAAACTTCCTTTTTAGCAGCAGCAACATACATATTACCAGGACCAACAATTTTAGTAACTTTATTAATTTTTTTTGTGCCATAAGCAACTGCTGCAATAGCTGATGGACCACCAATTGAATATATCTCTCTAATTTTACATTTCTTAGCTGCGTATAAAACCGCAGCATTTTGTTTCCCTTGATAACCAGGATTAATCATAACTATTCTTTTTACTCCAGCCACTATTGCTGGAATAGCATTCATTAAAACACTTGAGGGGTACGATGCTGATGATCCAGGCACATAAATGGCAACTGACTCGATTGGTAGATACTTATAATCAAGTTTATTTTTAAATTTATCTACGTAAGAAATATTTTTAAATTTTTGCAAAGAATGAAACTTGTGAATTCTAGAATAAGCAAGATCAATAGCTTTTTTTACTTTTGGATCTAGAGATTTTACAGACTTTAAAATACGATTTACACTTGGTATAATTATTGTATTTTGATTAAATTTTTTTTCATATTTTAATAATGCCTTATCGCCATTTTTTTTAATATCATTTATTATTTTTATTACAGATGCAGAATTTATTTTAACCTTTGTCTTTCTTCTTAATAATAAATTATTCAATTTTTTATTAAAATTTTTAAGTTTACTGTTTAATATTTTCATCATTACTTAATCTCATTTTGATCTTCTAACCTTACTTCAATTGCTTCTGTGTTCAAAACAATGTGACTATTATTACTAAAAATTAAATTAATTTCATAGTCATCTTTATTTTTCAAATAATCTATACCAAGTAGTTCTAGAATCTCTTCAGTATTTGACTGATCAATATTTTTAGATTTCACTTTATCAACAAAATCAAACCTGCATATACTATTGATTTTTTTATCTGATTCATCTGTTTCAATTTTAGTTCTTTCGATCGATATTAAAAAAACTTTGCTAGATGCAAGATATTTAATATTCTCAACTTTCGTTTTAGAACCTGAGATACACGCAGAAATCATCTGTAATCCTTCTTGATCATTAGCTATTATTTTCGCTAAATATTTACTCATTTCTTTAATCTTTTAATTTTAACGCCAATTTTTCTTAATTTATTTTCTATATTTTCGTAACCTCGATCTAAATGATAAATTCGATTAATCAATGATTTGCCGTTTGAAGCTATCGCTGCTAAGACAAGGGAGACTGATGCTCTTAAATCACTAGACATAAGCTCTGCACCCACAAATTTTGTGTTACCCTGAATAGTAGCTCTATTTTTAACTACATTGATTTTAGCTCCAAGTCTTCGCAGCTCAGCAACATGCATAAATCTATTTTCAAAAATATTTTCTGTAATTGAGCTCTTTCCATTGGCTTTACACATAAGAACCATAAGTTGAGATTGCATATCTGTAGAAACTCCTGGATATTCTTTAGTTTTTATATTCTTAATAGATTTTAGATTTTTTGGACCTTTGATTGAAATTTTTTTTTTATTTACTTTTATTTTTGCTCCAAACTTTTTTAATAAATCAAGTTCAGTTTTAATAATTCTACCATCAAAATTTAAAATATCTAAATTTCCTCTTGAAACAGTTGCTGCTACACAGAAAGTTCCTGCTTCAATTCTATCTGGCATAATAGAGTAATCTGTTTGGTTTAAAGAATTAACACCAATTATTTTACATATTCTTCCTTTCCATGTAATTTTTGCACCTGCTGAGTTCAAAAAATTTGTAAGATCTTTAATTTCTGGTTCAATTGCACAATTTTTAAGGGTAGTAGTACCTTTTGCTAAACATGCTGCGATGATTGTGTTTTCAGTAGCTCCAACACTTATCTTGGGAAACTTAATCATTGTTCCTTTAAGTTTACCTTTAGATTTTGCTAAAATATACCCGTCTTTCAAAATATAATTCATTCCAAGTTTTTGTAAAGCATCTAAGTGATAATTTATTGGTCTAGCACCAATTAAACATCCACCTGGTAAAGATATCTTTGATTTAAAATATTTGGCTATCAAAGGTCCTAGGACTAAAATTGAACCCCTCATAGTTTTAACAAGTGAATAACTTGCAAAAGTTTTCAATTTTTTTTTATTATATATCTTAGCAGTTCGTCTATCACTTGATAAAATTACTTTTGAACCAAGTGATTTTAACAAGCTTATCATGGTATTAATATCTTTTACTTTTGGTAAATTCTTTATTCTAACAGGCTGATTAAATAATAAAGTTGCTGCTAAGATTGGAAGTGATGAGTTTTTTGATCCAGAGATTTTAACTTGTCCACTTATTCTAGCTGGGCCTACGATAGCAAACTTATCCATAAGTTATTTCTTAATTTTGGCTACCTGAATAGTGGTTTGACCCTGATATTTGCCTTTTTTAGATTTATAAGTTGTTTCTGGTTGAGTGTCTGATTTAAAAAATAAAAACTGAGCTATACCTTCATTTGAATAAATTTTTGCTGGATTAGGAGTCGTATTACTAAGCTCAATTACAATATTTCCCTCAAACTCGTTTTCTATTGGAGTAACATTGCAGATAATTCCGGTTCTTGCATAAGTACTTTTTCCTACACAAATACACAAAACATCTTTTGGAATTCTAAAATATTCAACAGTTTTGGCTAAAACAAATGAATTTGGAGGAATAATACAATATGGTCCCTTTCTCTCAATAAAATTATCTTCAGAAAAATTTTTTGGATCAACTAAAGAACTATTCACATTTGTAAAAATTCTATATTCATCTGATATTCTTACATCATAGCCCATGCTACTTAATCCGTAAGATATCTTGCCTTCTGACACTTGATGCTCTAAAAAAGGCTCAATCATTTTGTGCTCTTTGCACATCTTTTTTATCCAAGTATCAGGTTGGATAGACATTATTTTTTTTCTTTTTATTTTTTTTTTGAAAAAGTTTTCTTTTTTTTAAATTTTTTTTAAGAGCCAAACGTAAGCGCAAGCTTTTATCTTTTGCTATCATTTCTTATTCGGGTTTGTAAGAAAATCTAAAGTGATTGGTTTGGAGGCATCTAGCACTTTTTCTTTATTAACGTCTTTATCGGCACCTTCTTTAGCTAAACGTTTTGCTTTTTTTTCAGCAAGTTTCTTCTCTCTTTTGGCCTGCTTCTCCATTAATTTAGCGCTTTTGGTAGATTTATAATCGTAATGAATGCCCATAAAAAAATCCTAATAAGATATAAATCATATTATTCAAAAAATTAAGGCAATAATTTGAAAAAAATGCTTTATTGTTAATAAAATACAATTTGTGATTATCGCTCCTGTAGTTAAATGGCATAACAAGTCCTTGGTAAGGACTAATTCCCTGGTCAGTACAGGGTGGGAGCACCACTAATTTTGATAGAATAATCTTCTAAGAAAAATTGTAATTAATACTAAACTAAAAAATGCTAAAATTGGTACATATATCTCAGGAAAAAAAATAATGTCAGTAAGTTTTGGAAGCTCAGCATTTTTCTCAATAATACTTTCTAAACCATCTCCAATTGATACAGCTAAAAAAATTTGAGGAATAATTCCAATAAATGTGGCAAAGAAAAAATTAGACGTTTTTACATTAAAGAGGGTTGGTAAAAGACAACTTAGTTGCCAAGGAATTCCCCCTATAAATCGATAAATTAATAAATAAAAAAATTCTGAACTTTTAAATTTAATTTCATGTTTTTTAAATCTAATTAAAAATTTATCTCTAATAATATCTTTTAAAAAATAATTACCAAAAATATAAAGTAAGGTTGCTCCTATGCTTAAACCTAAAACTACTATAATTGTTCCAACCCATTTACCTAAAATGAAACCACCTAATAGAGCTATAGGTGATCCAAATCCCAAAAGGGGGAACACCCATAAAATTGTAAAAAATAAAAAAATTAAAGATATAAGAAATAAGTTAGAATTTTTTAATTCTAGAAAATATAATCTATTATCTCTTATAAAGTCATATGATGTTATTTCTTGAAGACTGAATTTTGAAAAGAACAAATATAAAAAAATAATTATTAAAGTTAAGTAAGATATACCTATAAATAATTTAATTTTTTTCGTTTTTTCCATTATTAGCTATCGTATTTATAAAATCTTATATTTGCTATTTATATATTTAATTACTATAAAGATCGAAATTTTAATAAATTTAAATCACTTTATGAAAAGAACTTACCAACCTTCAAAAATTAAAAGAGCTAGAAAACATGGTTTTAGATCTAAAATGAAGACTAAAGGTGGAAAAAAACTTTTGGCAAGAAGAAGGGCTAGAGGCAGAAAATCATTAACTGTTTCGGGTTAATCAATGAAAAGCAAATTACTTGCTCTTTCAAAAAACGAGGACTTTCGTTCGTTGCTTAAAAGTAAAAAAATATCTAATAAATATGCGACAATTTTTTTTGGACGTCTTCATAATAAAAATAAAAATAATTTAAATATCTCATTTGTTACTAAAAAAAAAATTGGAAATGCTGTAAAGAGAAATAAAATAAAAAGACGACTTAGAAACATAATGAATGATGCATATAAAAAGACATCAATGAATTTTAATTATTCATATCTTGTTATTGCTAAGTCAACTATGTTAAATAATGATTTTAAGAAAATAAAGGAAACATTGTTTCTAGAATTTGAAAAAATAAAATAATGAATGCTCTGACTTACATATTAATTAAATTAATTAAATTTTATCAATATTTAGTAAGTCCTCTAATTGGACATTCATGTAGATATCTGCCAACTTGCTCTGAGTATAGTATTGAGGCACTAAAAACATTTGGTTTTTTAAAAGGTCTTTTGTTGAGCTTAAAGAGAATATTATCATGTCATCCATGGGGAAATAGTGGATTTGATCCGGTTAAAAAAAAAATTAAGGTGAAAAAATAATGGACTCAAAAAATACTATAGCTGCCATAGCTCTTTCATCTGCTGTAATAGTTTTGTATTCGTTGTTTTTTATTCCAGAGAAAACAAAAACAAATGAAAATTTTGTTGAAAAGGAAAAAATTGAACAAAGTTCTGACACACCAGCATTGGAACAAAAAGAAATTTTGGTCAAAATTTCTAGAGAGGATGCATTAAATGAAAATAAAAGAGTAAAATTCGAAAATGCAAATATTATAGGCTCAATATCTCTCAAAGGAGGTGCAATAGATGATTTGACCTTTAAAAACTACAACGTTGAATTAGAGGGAAGTGAAAAAATAACATTATTAAGTCCCAGAAATATCAAAGAAGGCTATCTAATTGAAAGTGGTTTTGTAACCTCTGATAAAAATATTGATGTTCCTAACTCAGAGACAATTTGGTCAATAAAAGGCAACAAAGAATTAACTGAAAGCTCACCTGTAAAACTATCTTGGACTAATGATCAGGGGATTACTTTTGAAAAAGAAATTTCTTTAGACAATGAATACCTGTTTTCAATAAAACAAAGGGTCGTTAATTCAACAAACAAGAAATATGATTTCTATTCTTATGGCCAAATAATAAGAAACGAGATACCAGATATCATTGATTTTTTAATACTTCATGAAGGATTAATTGCAACTCTCGATGATGAATTAATTGAGGAAGATTACGACGATATTCAAGAAAAAAAGTTTTCAAAAGTTGCCCAAAAAGGTTGGTTAGGAATTAGTGACAAATATTGGATAACATCTTTAATTCCTCCAAAAAATAAGGGGTTTAAAACAACATTTGATTATAAAAGTAAATTCAGAGCTAATTTTATTGCAACAGAGCCTCTCGAGTTAAATGCTAATAGCTCAATAGAGGAAAAATTACAGATAATAGTTGCAGCTAAAAGAGTTGATGTTATTGATGGTTATGCCAAGTCTCTCTCTATAGAAAAGTTTGATCTAGTAATTGACTGGGGTTTCTTATATTTTATAACTAAACCTCTGTTTTTTGGTATTGATTATTTTTTTAATTTACTTGGAAATTATGGTTTAGCAATTATAGCTATAACTATCTGCATTCGTTTAGTTTTCTTTCCTTTGGCAAATTTTTCTTTCAGGAGTATGGCAAAAATGAAAGCGCTTACTCCCGAAATGACTAGATTAAAAGAGCTTCATAAAAACGATAAAATGAAATTACAGCAAGAAATGATGGCTCTTTACAAAAAAGAAAAGGTAAACCCAATGTCTGGGTGTCTGCCTATTCTTGTTCAAATCCCAGTGTTTTTTGCTCTATATAAAGTTTTATTTGTCACTATAGAAATGAGACATATGCCATTTTATGGTTGGATACATGATTTGAGTGAAAGAGATCCTACAAGTGTTTTTAATTTATTTGGTCTACTCCCTTACGATGTTCCGTCATTTTTGATGATTGGCGCTTGGCCTGTAGCGATGGGAGTGTCGATGTGGGTACAACAAAAATTAAATCCTGCTCCAACTGATCCAATGCAAGCTAAGATATTCATGTTTTTTCCACTATTTTTAACGGTAATACTTGCGCCATTCCCAAGTGGACTGGTAATTTATTGGACTGTAAATAATATTTTAACTATGGCTCAACAAATTTTCATTATGAAAAGAACAACAATTAAAACTGTTACTTAAAATTTTTGATAATTACTCATTAATTGATAAATGAATTTAAATAAGATACTTCCAGAGGACGGACCACCCATAAATGAAGTATCCAAATACATAGAAAAATACAAAAATGACTTGATAGTAATTAAATATGGAGGAAATGTTTTTATAGATAGAAACATTTTTAATAACTTTATTGCTGATATAGATATATTGAATAAACTAGGTATATCTATCGTGGTAATTCATGGAGGAGGTCCAAGAATAAAAAGAGAATTAGATAAATCAAATATTCAATCAAAATTTATAAGAGGTTTGAGAGTAACAGATAAAAGTATTATAAATATTGTAGAGTCAGTATTAATTGATTTTAATGATGATATTGTGAATTCTTTAAAGAAGCATGGCACCGACGCTATATCAATACATAGCAAAAAAAATAACATAATTGAGGTGGTCCCAGAGTCTCTAGAACTTGGTTATGTTGGAATACCGAACAAGATCAATAATGATGTTATAGATGAAATTTTAAGTAAAAATCAAGTTCCCATAGTTTCACCCTTAGGATTAGGGGCGGATAATCAGTCATATAATATTAATGGTGACACAGCCGCAGGTGCAATTGCAAAGTCATTAAAATCCAGAAGACTCCTTTTAATGACGAATGTTGTTGGAGTTTTAGATAAAGAAAAAAAACTAGTTGAAGAAATTTCTTCATCAGAAATTTTAAAGATGACTCAAGACAATACTATTACTGAAGGCATGATACCTAAAATTAATACTTGTTTAGATGCAGTAAATAATGGAGTTACTGCGGTAGGAATTATTGATGGAAGAAAGAAACACTCTTTATTATTTGAAATTTTTTCCGATAGAGGTTCTGGAACTTTAATAAGAAAATGAAAAATTTAAAATCAATGAGGTATCTATTATTAGACCTTGATGGTGTTTGTTACGGAAAACACAATAATTATTCTCTTGAAAAAGTATTTGGCCAAGTATCTAAAAGAATGACTATGTTCATATCTGAAAGATTAAAAATAGATATGGATGAGGCAAAAAAATTACAAACTAATTATTTTTATAAATATAATACGAGCTTAAATGGATTAATGATACATCATGATATACCTCCAGAGGAATTCTTAAAATATGTTCACACAATAGATCTTTCTTTTATGAAAAAAGATAAGATTATGAGAAGTGAGCTTGAAAAATTAGATATGGAAAAATTTATTTTTACAAATGGAAGTGCTGAACATGCTAAAAATATTTTAACACATCTCGGTATTTATGATCTTTTTGAAAGAGATAAGGTTTTTGATATCAAAGACGCAGGTTATGTACCTAAACCTGAAGCAAAAACTTTTGATTTAATGGTTGAAAAATTTGGAATAAACCCAAAAGAAACAATTTACATAGAGGATATAGCCAAAAACTTAAGTATTGGGTATGAAAGGGGCTGTACAACAGTTTGGTTAATTAATGATGAACATTTTGGCAAAATAGACTCTGATAAAGATTATATATCTCATAAAATTGAAAATCTGTCTTTATTTCTAAAAGAAATAAGGTTATTAAAAAGTCAATAAACTATGTCTATAGAAAAAATTATAAATAATGCTTGGGAAAATAAAGATCAGGTTAATGAAGATTCTGATCAAAATCTTAAGGATGCTATCAATCAAGTTATTGCTGATTTAGATAGTGGTAAATCAAGGGTAGCTGAAAAAATAAATGGAGAATGGGTAACTCACCAACATTTAAAGAAAGCTATTATGTTAAGTTTCAGAATTTATCCCATGGAGAATTTAAACGGCCCATATAGCAGTTGGTATGACAAATCACATCTGTTGAAAGGAAAAACTGCTGGCTGGACAAAAGAGGATCATGAAAGAGCAGGATTCAGGATGGTGCCAAATTCTCCAGTGAGAAAAGGATCTTTTGTAGGAAAAAATGCTGTTTTGATGCCATGTTATGTGAACATCGGGGCTTACATTGATGAGGGTACAATGATAGATACATTTGCAAGAGCAGGTAGCTGCTGTCAAATAGGAAAAAATTGTCATATCTCAGCAGGTTCAGGAGTTGGTGGAGTTTTAGAACCTGCACAAGCTTTACCTACAATAATCGAGAATAATGTTTTCCTTGGAGCTATGTCAGAGGTTGTTGAGGGCGTGGTGGTTGGAGAAGGTTCAGTTTTAAGTATGGGTATGTACATAGGCCAATCAACTAAAATAGTTGATAGAAAAACAGGAAAAATTACTTACGGTAAAATTCCCCCATACTCAGTTGTTGTTCCAGGCTCACTGCCAGATAAAAATAATTCTTCTGCTCCATCATTATATTGTGCAGTTATAATTAAACAGGTTGATGAAAAAACAAGGTCAAAAACTTCTATTAACGACCTTTTGAGAGATTAAAATGAAAACTTTAAATGAGTTACAATTAGCTAAAGAGCTAATTAGGTTTCCTTCAATTACTCCTGTCGATGCAGGCATAATGAGATTTTTAGAAAAAAAGTTGAAAAGACTTGGTTTCAAAACAAAAACACTCGAATTTAGAGAAAAAGGCTTTAAACCTGTTAAAAATTTATATGCAAGATTTGGAAATAAAACTCCAAACCTATGTTATGCAGGTCACTTAGATGTTGTGCCTCCAGGAAATATAAAGGATTGGACAATAAATCCATTTAGGCCATCTGTTAAAAAAGGCTATTTAATTGGAAGAGGTGCGAATGATATGAAAAGTTCTATTGCAGCTTTTGTCTCTGCAGTAAGCACTTTTTTATCAGAAAATAAAAAATTTAATGGATCAATTAGTCTGTTGATAACAGGTGATGAGGAAGGTGATGCAGTTAATGGTACGAAGAAAGTTGTAAAATTCTTAAAAAAGAAGAGAGAAAAAATTAATTTTTGTTTAGTAGGTGAACCGACAAACCCAAATGTTTTAGGTGAAATGATTAAGATTGGTCGAAGAGGGAGTTTGACTGGTAAATTAATTATATTTGGTTTACAGGGTCACGTTGCATATCCCTCTAGAGCAAATAATCCTTCAACCATAATTGTAAATATTTTAAAAGAATTGAAAGAAATTAATTTTGATAAAGGAACTAAAGATTTTCAACCTACAAACTTGGAAGTTACTAGTATAAATATAAATAATACTGCAGATAATGTAATTCCAGCGACAGCTGAGGCAACATTTAACATAAGATTTAACAATAAACATTCCTCAAATTCTCTTAAAAAAAGACTTAACAAAATTTTCAGAAAAATAACCAAAAAACATAAATCAAAATTTAAAGTCGAATACAGAGTATCTGGTGAAGCCTTTTTAACAAAACCTAACAAAACTACATTTATGATACAAAATATTATTAAAAAGATAACCAAGTTGAAACCGAAATTATCTACAACAGGTGGAACTTCTGACTTAAGATTTATAAGAACTATTTGTCCTGGCCTTGAATTTGGTTTAGTTGGAAAAACTATGCATAAGGTAGACGAGGCAGTATCATTAAAAGATTTAAAAAATTTAACAAAAATTTATCAAAATATTTTACAAAATTATTTTAAGTGAGCACAGCGATTATAAACTCAGATTCTTATGAAAAACACGACACAGGTAACGGTCACCCTGAACAACCACAAAGAATAATTGCGATAAAAGAAAAATTAAAAAAAAGAAAGGATCTTATTTGGAAAAAACCAAGTTATGTGCCTGAAGATATATTGGCAATGACACATTCAAAAAAATATATTGATAATTTAAAGAGTTCCATTCCTAAAAAGGGTCTAAAGTTTCTAGATGGAGATACTGTAATATCACCAGATAGTAAAAGAGCAATATTTGATGCTGCTGGCTCAACAATCAGGGCGATAGATGGAATAGAAAATAAAGAATTTAAAAACGCATTTTGTTTAGCAAGGCCTCCTGGACACCATGCAGAGAAGGATAAGGCAATGGGATTTTGTTGTATATCAAATGCTGGTATAGCTACTAATTATCTAAATAAAAATTATAAATATAAGAGGGTCGCATGCGTAGATTTTGATGTGCACTGGGGAAACGGAAATTATGATGTTATGCGTAACAACAAGAATTCATTATATATTTCAACACATCAATATCCTTTTTATCCGGGCGGAGGTACGGACAAAGATAAGGGTGATTTTAATAATTCTTTAAATATACCTTTGCCAGCAGGCACAAATTCAGAAGAATACTTTAACGCATTCGATAGAGTTTTAGATAGGTTGGTTAATTATAAACCTGATTTTCTTATATTCTCAGCAGGTTTTGATGCACATAAAGATGATCCTTTAGCTCAATTTAAACTAAAATCAAAGGACTTCTATGAAATTACTAAAAGAACTTTAACTGCTACCAACGAGTTTACTAAAGGAAAAGTTATTTCTATACTTGAAGGTGGTTATGACTTAAATGCTTTATCTGAAAGTACTAATGAACATGTTAACGCACTTGTAGAATTCAATTGATTTAAAATTACTAAATAATAAATCACTCACATGAAACTTTATAAAATAAAAAGATCAAAAATTGATAAGAAAGGAAGAGGTCTTTATGCTACACGTGATATTAAAGAGGGAACAAAAATAATAAATTACGTTGGTAAAATTATTACAAATAAAGAAGTGGAGGAGTCAATTAAATTTGATAATAATAAACCTATTTATTTATTCACATTAAATAAAAGATACACTCTCGATGGAGATTTTTCATGGAATATTGCAGGTCTAGTAAATCATAGTTGCAATAATAACTGTGATTATAATGGCAAAGGTCTAAAGGTATGGATCAACGCAATTCGTGATATTAAAAAAGGTGAGGAATTTACTTGTGATTATGGGTTTGGTTATGATGAAGACTATAAACAATTTCCTTGTAAATGTGGTTCAAAAAATTGCTGTGGTTATATTGTAAGAGAAGAGTCTAGATGGAGAATTAATAAAAAATTTGCGATGAATAATAAAAAAAATTAATAAATAACTCTAGCTAAATAAAGTCCTTCAGGTGGTGCTGGCGGTGCACACAAAATTCTTTTTTTTGAATTCATAACAGAATAAAATTTTTTTAAGGTCCATTTTTTTTCACCTACATATTTTAAACAACCAACCATTGATCGAACTTGTTGTTGTAGAAAAGATTGAGATTGAAATTCTATTTCTATTTTACTATTTCTAGATTTTATTTTAACAGATTTCATAGTTTTAATTGGACTTTTGGCTCTACAGCTCGAAGCTCTGAAAGTAGAAAAATCATTTGTACCAACTAATTTTTTTGAGGCTTTTTTCATCATTTCTAAATCAAGTTTATTAATAATATGCCATCCCCTATCACTATCTATTACCGGTCTGCTCAAACGATTAATAATAATATACTTATATATTCTCATTTTTGCAGAAAATCTTGCATGAAAATCTTTATCCCTTTTTTTGATTTTAATAATCGAAATCATTTCCTTATTTAAAAAATGATTCAGAGATTTCAGAAACTTATTTAAGTTATCTATTTTTTTTTTGCACTCAAAATGAGCAGATTGTTCAAGCGCGTGTACTCCTTTATCTAATCTTCCAGCACCAAACAAAATAATTTTTTCTTTTAATAATTTAGATATTCTCTCTTGGATAAGACCTTGTATAGTTTTGCCCTTTGTTTGAATTTGCCAACCTCTGAAATTGGTGCCTACATACTCTATCAGTATTTGATATCTAATCATTAGATATGATCGAGCCTTTTCTAATTTGAGATCCGAGCATAAACTCTCCAATCTTTTGAACCTTTTTTCCCTCTCTCTGTATCTCAAGAATTTTAATAGATTTTTCACCTCCACACGCTATTTCAAGATTATCTGATATAATTTCACCATTTTTACCAACCCCATTTCCAATTTCTGCTTTTAAAATTTTATATCTTTGATCATTAAAATTAAAAAAAGCACCCGGGGAAGGATACAAGCCATTAATTTTTCCGATTATTTTTGAAGCATCGCTTTTCCAGTCTATTTGCCCCTCATTTTTGGTAATTTTTTTTGCATAAGTAGCTTTGGAGTTATCTTGATCAACAAACTTTAATTTATCCTTAAAAACTTCATCCACAATATCTAAAATCTTATCCGCTGCTAATAAAGCAAGTTTTTCTGAGACCTCTTTTGCATTGAGACTTTGGTCAAGTTTTATTTTATATATGTTGCTTATAGGCCCGCTATCTAATTCTTCATTTATTTTCATTATACTGATCCCAGTTTCTGTATCTAAATTCATAATTGCTCTCTGGATGGGTGCTGCACCTCTCCATTTTGGCAATATAGATGCATGAATATTTATAAAACCTTTTTTTGTTAAGCTTAAAAATTCTTTAGGAATTATTTGCCCATAAGCAACAACAATTGCAAGATCGGCATTCTTTTTTTTTAAAAACTCGTATTCCTCAGTGTTATTTCGCAAGTTATGAGGAGATCTAAAACTAATATTTAAGGTTTCTGATATGTCTTGAACAGGCGATTTATTTATCTTTTGCCCCCGCGCTGATTTTTGAGGTGGTTGTGTATATACCAAGTTTATTTGAAATCCGTTTTGATAGAGAGATTTTAATACTGGAACTGCAAACATGGGTGTACCCATAAAGATAATTTTAGGCATTTTTAAACTAATATTCTGTCAGGGTTTTTTTTTGTTTTTGAAATTTTTTTAATGATGATATCTCTTTTTAATTTTGATAAATGATCAATTATCAATTTTCCGTCTAAATGATTTATTTCATGTTGTAAACAAGTTGATAAAAGTCCGTCACACTTTAAATTTTTCTTTTCTCCGTTAATATCAATATATTCCACTTCACAAATTTTTGGTCTTTCAATTTCTATAAATGTATCTGGAATTGATAAACAACCTTCTTCATAAATTGAAGTTTCATTACTAACTTTTTTAATAATAGGATTTATGAAGCTTAAAGGCTCTCTCTTTTCATCTTTATTAGACACATCAATTACTAAAATTCTTTTTAAAATACCTATTTGTACTGCAGCTAGTCCGATACCTTTCGAGGCATACATTGTATCAAATAGATCATTGATAAGTTTTTTTTCGTTATTACTAACTTTTTCTAACGGTTCAGAAATTTTTTTAAGTGTTTCATCTGGAACTGTTATTATATCTTTAATACTCATTTGGATAATAAATAAACCAATTTTTAAACTTTTAAAGGTAGAACTTTTAATAGAATATCATTTCTTATTATATCTATATTTAATTGATTTAATGCGCTGATAATGAAAAATAATGTATCATCATCCATGGTTTCTAAATTATCTTGACCTATAACCTCAATTATTCTTAAAATTGTAGATGCTATCTCATTATTATTAATCATGACCTGAATATCTGTCGGCATTTCTGAGTCTAGTATCTCATATAAATTACTATATTTCTTATCAACCTTTATTCCATCTGACTTTAAGGATTCAATTAAAATAATATCTTTCTTTGAAAGAACATATTTTTTATTTTTTTTAATCTTCTTAAGAAAATTATTTAAATCTTTTTCGATTTTACTTTTACTATAACCCCCACTAAAATATTTTATTAACTTAGATTGATGGATAAGATCATCGTTATATTTAATCTTTTTTCTTTTTGTTTCTTCATTATCTATGTAATTTAGATAAAAACTTGTATATTTCGAAGATATTTGATCTAATTCAAATTCTAAAAGAAATTCCTTTAATTTACTATCAAAAGCATTAGCAAGATTGTCCTTAATAAATTTTTCTTTTAAAATTTTAATTAACTCAATTTTTTTATTTACGTCTGACTCTAATAATATTCTCTGATACAGTAGTGCCCTACTTTCAATATTGGTTAATGTTTTAAATGAATCATCAATATTTAAGAATTGGTTAATATTAAACTGAAACCTTTTATAGATCTCAAATAATTCGTCCTCATCATAATTTCCATTATGTGTTGCATACTCAATTAACTTGATTTTATCTAATTGGTCCAAATCTATCTCGTTAATTTGGTATAATAAGTTAGAAGCAGACAAATACCTCCATATTAATGGATTTGTATTTTCATTAGGATCAAATGAAAATTCAGGGTCAGTCTTGTGAGCCAAATGAAATTCTAAAATGCTATTTTCAGAAACAGATTTATCAACTGTGTTTATAAATCCAAAAAGGTAATTTAATTTATTTTCAAAATACTTTTCATTAAACCCTAATTCTTTTTTTAAATCAAAAAATAATTGTGCTTCCTCTTTTTTTCCATCATTAATTAAACAGTATATATTAAATTTTGATAAATATTCATTTTGAATGGGTTCTGGATTTTTTCTAAATATATCACAAGCTTTATTAAGTTCAGAATTAGATAAATATTTATCAACCAAGTATCTACTTAATTCAGGATGTAAATTCAAAATTTCATTCTTTACTAAATATTCTTCAATTAATTCTAGATTATCTTGCTTAATTAACCAATCTGACCTGATCTTTAAGAAGTCTTTTTTATTTATATTCTTTGTAGGTGAATAAGAATTTGTTAGTAAAATGATATTCATAAGATTTGCTGCATCATCAGATAAATCTATTTTTGCCAAATTCGAGAAAAGGTATTTTAGTTGATCTCCATTAGAATTTAACCACATGTCTATTTTCAATCCATAATCCTCTGGATCATAAAGACCGATTAATTTTATATCTTTTGAGTCAAGAGAGCTATCAACTTCTATTAAATTACTGTTTTTTTTTAATTGATTATTAAAAATATCAACACTGTTAGTTATTTGATTTGTATTTGAACCTGATATTTCCTCTTTATTTTCTGAATTTTCCTCAATTTCTTTTTTATCAATATTCCATATATCAACAGGCTTATCTTCTGAAAAAGTTTTGGATAAGTTCAAAAAAAAAATTGTTATAATGATTAAGGAAATCTTATTTAACAATTTTAAAATTTTCATTCGAAATTATTTTTTCAATTGTTTTTTTTGGGGCAGGAAAATCTACTTTATTTAAAAGAAAAATAATTCCAATAAACACTAATAAGATCAAAAATAACTTAATTAATAATCCTGACACACTTTTGCTTAAACTTGTTTTTCTTGTAAATTGCATATAGATTTAGTTAATTTCAAATTAAGACATATTTGTGTTTTTTCAATAAAGAAACTTATGAAATCAAAAGAAAATTTAGTATTTTTAGGTATGATGGGCTCAGGAAAGAGTTCTATTGGCTTGATAATATCAAAAAAGTTAAAACTAAATTTTTTTGACATTGATAAAGTAATTGAGAATGATCAAAAAATGAGAATCTCCAAAATCTTTGAGACCAAAGGCGAAGATTTTTTTAGACAAATTGAAAAAAAAATTACTCTTAATATTTTAAGAAATAAAAAAGGTGTGATTGCACTTGGAGGAGGTGCATTTTTGAATCAGGATATTAAAAAAGAAGTTTTAAAAAATCATTTATCTTTTTGGTTAAATTGGGAAATTGATACCTTAATTGATCGAATAAAGGATAGTAAAAAGAGGCCATTAGTCCTAAATTCTAATAAAAATGAATTAGTTGAAATTATTAAAAAACGCTCAATAATCTATTCAAAAGCATTATATAAAATTAATTGTGATAACTTGTCTAAACATGAAATTGCAAAAAAAATAATTAGGATTCATGAAACCCATTAAATTATTTGTTCAAACAAAAACTGAGAGATATCCCATCCTGATTGGTAGAAACTTAATTTCAAAATTATCAAATCTTCTTAGAAAAAATTCAATTACTTTTAAGAAATGCTTAATTGTAATCGACAAAAATATTCCAAGAAAAAATTTAATTAAAATGATAGATTCTTTTAAAAATATTGATGCTCATAAATTTGAATTCTATGCAAATGAAAAAAATAAAAATCAAAAAAATGTAGACAAAATTTTAAACATTCTACTAAATAAAAATTTTTCAAGAAACGATTGTATAATATCTGTAGGTGGAGGAATAACGGGTGATGTCTCTGGTTTTGCTGCGAGCCTTTTTAAAAGAGGTTTAAAATTTGTAAATATACCTACAACACTACTGTCACAAGTAGATTCATCGATTGGAGGAAAAACTGGGGTGAATACGAAACATGGTAAAAACTTAATTGGAAGTTTTTATCAACCAAAAATTGTAATCAGTGATGTTGAATTTTTAAAAACTCTTCCATCCAGAGAAATAATATGTGGATATGGAGAAATAATTAAACACTCAATTATTGCGAATAAAAAATTCTATTTATTCTTAAATAAGAATGTCAATGATATACTAAAATTGAAATCTCCATTGATAGAAAAATCTATATACGAAAGTTGTAAAATTAAAAAATTAGTTGTCGAAAGAGATGAAAGAGAAATGGACTTTAGGAAAATTTTAAATTTTGGGCATACTTTTGCACATGCTTATGAAGCAAGTTTAAATTTTTCAAAAAAATTAAACCATGGTGAAGCTGTGATTCTGGGAATTAAATCTGCATTTAATTTTAGCCTAGAGAGAAAAATATTTAAAAAAAAAGAATTTGATCTAATAGTTAATCACTTAAACAGATCAGATTTTCCTAAATCCATAAAAGATTACTTTTCATTGCGTGATCTAAATAAGATTGTTTCATTTATGCTTAGAGATAAAAAAAATGATTCTGACAAAATTAAATTAATGTTAATTAAAAAAATTGGGGGACCAATAGTTGAAAAAGAATTTTCTCAACAAGTAATTGAAAAATTTCTTAAAAAGAGTCTAATTAATAATAATTTGTAAAGAATGAATATTAGTTTTAAGCTCAAAATCTAAAATCTTATAAATTCTTTTATAACCTTCTATTTTGCTTAAATTTTTTAATTCTTTTGAAGAAATTTCAATTTTTAAATGGAATTTTTTTTGGTCATGACCTGTGTGACTTTTGTGAAGAAATGTTTTATCTTCAATTAATACATTTTCAATATTAATATTTTGCTTTAATTTTTTTTTTACGTTTGCAATTAAATCATTTATATTCATAAATTATATTTATATCATGAAAAATATTTGTGACTGGGAAAATTGTGATGAAATTGCTGAATATAAAGCACCAGTTGAGAAAGATAACAGTAAAAAATATAGGCTACTTTGCCTGAGTCATGTCAAAGAATTTAACAAAAACTGGAATTATTTTTCAGGTATGAATGATAATCAAGTGTTAGACTTTTTAAAGTCAGATATGGTTTGGCACAAACCTACACAAAGTTTTAGCTCCTCAGATAATTTTTTCAGAGTTTTGTGGAACAATACATTAAAAGATGAACTTGATAAGGAAAAATTTAAAAGCGATTACAACCACATGGGACAATTTAGATACAATCATAAAGACATTAAAGCATTTGAGATATTAGGTGTTTCGGTTGGATCTGAATGGGTAAAAATCTATGAAAAGTTTAAAATACTTGTTAAAAAATTTCACCCTGATATGAATTCTGGAAATAAAAAATTTGAAGAAAAACTTAAATCTATAACGTTGGCTTATACCCAACTTAAAAACACTTATAGGGAAAAAATTGACACCAAATATTAATAATCAACCTGACATAAAATTATCAATTAAACAAACTTTTGGAATAGACTCACAAATGGAAGTTCAAGCATTCTCCAAAAAGAGTGAGTATGTTCCAGAAATAGATAAAAACTATAAATTTGATAGAGATACTACTCTTGCAATCATCTCTGGTTTTGCATTTAATAAAAGAGTTTTAGTGCAAGGATATCACGGAACAGGTAAATCAACTCACATTGAGCAAATAGCGGCTAGATTGAATTGGCCTTGCATAAGAGTAAATTTAGATAGTCATATCAGTAGAATAGATTTGATTGGCAAAGACGCTATTGTTTTAAAAGAGGGGAAACAGGTCACTCAATTTAATGAGGGAATATTACCTTGGTCAATTCAGAACCCAGTTGCCTTAGTATTTGACGAGTATGATGCTGGTAGACCTGATGTTATGTTTGTTATTCAAAGAATACTGGAGTCCGAAGGAAGCTTTACTCTTCTAGATAAAAACAAAGTAATTAAACAAAATAAGTTTTTTAGATTATTTGCTACATCTAATACTGTTGGTTTAGGAGATACAACGGGTCTTTATCATGGAACTCAACAAATAAATCAGGGACAAATGGATCGTTGGAATATCGTGACTACTTTAAACTACCTTAGCCTTGAAAAAGAAATGGAGATTATTTTAGCTAAGAATAAAGATCTAAATAATACCAATGGAAAAGAAAAGGTATCTAATATGATAAAAGTTGCCTCATTAACTAGAAAAGGATTTATTGCAGGAGACATATCAACAGTGATGAGTCCAAGAACTGTATTACATTGGGCTGAAAATGCAGAGATTTTCAAAGATACAGGCTACGCATTTAGGGTAACATTTTTAAATAAATGTGACGATATCGAAAAAAATGTAATCGCAGAATATTATCAAAGATGCTTCGGTGAAGAATTACCAGAATCTTTAATAAATATTCAAATTTAATGAACAATAAAACTGAAAGTTTAAAAGAAAAACTTAAGCAGGCACTCTCTTCTACAGCTAGAGTAATTTCGGATGATTTAAATATAGAACCTAAATTAAATAATCAAAAAAATATAGACAAATTTGAATTTGACGATTTAAATACTAGGGGTGATTTTCTAAAAGCTAGAGCCGAGTCTGACTCCGGGGCATTAAAAAAAAAATTTTCAGATGAATTGATTTTTAAAAAAAACTTACCATCCAACTCATCTTGTAAATCTCTTTATACTATTGCGGAAAAGATTAGATATGAAACGCTAGGTTCTAAAATGTTAAAAGGAATAGGAAAAAATTTAAGAGAAAATTATACTCAAATCAATAAACTAAAAAGGAAAGATCAATTAAAATCTAAAGAAGATGTTGCTGTTAATGAGGCTTTCGAACTATACATGTTGAAGAATTTTCATAACATTGAGCTCAACTATCTTGCATCTAAAATGCTTAAATTTTGGGAAAAAGATTTTGATAGATCAATTTTTGACCATATTGAATTTTTGAAAAAGAACCTTGAAAATCAAAATATTTACAGCTCTAGGTTTTCTCAAATACTTCAAGAAATGGATATTTTTAATTCTGATGAAAATGAAGAAAAGCAAGATGAAAATCAAGAAGAG
This sequence comes from uncultured Pelagibacteraceae bacterium, assembly GCA_902514945.1. GTDB lineage: Bacteria > Pseudomonadota > Alphaproteobacteria > Pelagibacterales > Pelagibacteraceae > Pelagibacter. The sequence goes on from CABXSO010000011.1 coordinate 24,268, forward strand.
AATCAAGAAAATTTATCTAATGATAATGATGAGAGTGAAACTGAAGATAAAAAAGATCATGATAGCCAAAATGAGACGGATGCAAGCATGGATTCTGATTATAACATTGATGAATATAAATTAGATGAACAACTAGTAGACACAGATAAAAAAAATCAGAATTCTGAACAAGTAATCCAGAAGAAAATATTAGAAAATTTAAATATGGACTACAAGGTTTATACAACAGAATTCGATGAAATTACCAAAGCAGAAAATTTAGAAAATGCTGATGAGGCAAACAAGCTAAGGAAAGCTCTAGATCAACAATTAATTGGCTTTCAAGATATCATTACAAAGCTTGCAAATAAACTCCAAAGACAACTTTTAGCTAAACAAAATAGAGCATGGGACTTTGACTTGGAAGATGGATTACTTGATAGTTCTAAATTACCAAGAATTATTATGGATCCTTATAATTCTTTGTCATTTAAAAAGGAAAAAGATTTAGATTTTAAAGATACTATTGTTACTCTATTAATCGACAATTCTGGGTCAATGAGAGGTAGACCAATTACGATTGCCGCTATTTGTGCAGACATATTGTCTCGAACCCTTGAGCGTTGCTCTGTTAAGGTGGAAATATTAGGTTTCACCACCAAAAATTGGAAAGGTGGTCAAAGTAGAGAATTATGGAATAAAAAAAGTAAACCAAAATCACCTGGTAGACTTAATGATCTGAGACATATCATTTACAAAAGTGCTGATACTCATTGGAGACAAGCTAAAAATAATCTAGGGCTTATGTTAAAAGAAGGCCTGTTAAAAGAAAACATTGATGGAGAAGCTATAACATGGGCTTTTAACAGAATAAAAAAAAGGAAGGAAGAAAGAAAAATTTTAATGGTTATCTCTGACGGCGCGCCTGTAGATGACTCAACTTTGTCAGTAAATACAGGGGATTTCTTGGAAAAACATTTAAAAAAAATGGTTAAATTTATAGAAAATAAATCTGAAATAGAGATTTTAGCAATTGGAATTGGTCATGATGTATCTAGATATTACAATAGAGCGATAAAGATTACAGACGTGAATGAATTGGGTGATGTTATGATTTCACAATTAAGCGCTCTTTTTGATAAAAAGTTTAAACTAAATTAAATCTTCGATAGATCTTTGCTTTTCCATCTAATACTTACTTCAGCACCACTTCTTGTTTTTGAGTTTTGACAATTCAAAGATGCAAAATTTTTTTCAAGCAATGTTTTACCTATAAAAATACCTAAACCTAAACCGGTTTTATTTTTTTTTTTATCTAAAGATCTCAGATAAGGTTCGCCAATTTTAGATAATATTTCACTTGGGTAGCCCTCGCCATCATCTTCGATTATTACTTCACTAAAATCGTTATTACTTTTTAGTGTTATAAATATTTTTTCTTTAGCAAATTTATTAGCATTCCCAATAAAATTTCTTAGTCCATAAATAATTTCAATCGACTTTGAAATTTTTTTTGGACTCGAGTCTTGATCAAAATTTATTATAAAATTTTTATTACTTGTTTCTTGAAATGATGCTACTATTTGAGAAATATATCCCCTTAAATCAATGTCTTCATCTATAAAATCATCCTCCTCATTGGGATCCAATGATAATCTTTTTAAAATTTGAGTACATCTTTCAACTTGGCTTATTAGTAATTCAATGTCGGAATTTAAATCCTTTCTATTTTTTAATTGGTCTTTAAGCTCTTGTGAAATTATTTTAATTGTTGATAGTGGAGTTCCTAAAGAATGAGCAGCTGCAGCAGCTTGACCACCAAGCGATAACATTTCATGCTCTTGAGCCATCACTTCTTCCATTTTACTTAAGGCTTCTTTTCTTTTTCTAGATTCGTTTCCAAAAACGATTGCAAAGAAGTTTAGAAAAATTAAAGCAATAATTAGGGCAATTGGAATTGAATAATAGTAATATGGATCAACATGAAAATGATTGTTCAGTGGTGAAGGTAGATCTTCTGAATAAAATGTTAAAAATATAATCATAAATATAGTAGTTGTCACAAGTAGTAAATTAGTTTTGATGCCTAAATTTGATGATGCAAAAACACTGGGTATTAATAAAAAAACCACGAAAGGATTTACGACACCTCCCGTTAAATATATTAAAAAACCTAATTGAAATATATCAATTATCAAAAAAATTAATGCTGATCTATCTGAAAGTTGAGTTTTGTTATAAATGAAAATTAAAAATAAATTACTTAATATTCCGATAAATATTATTAAATTTGCTGAAATAAAGTTAAATTTAAAATTAAAATAAAAATATACAATATAAATTGAAATTAATTGTCCAATAATTCCAATCCATCTAAGAGATATGTAGGTGGATTTTTTGAGTGTGTGAAATTTTGAAGTCTCAAAGAACTTCATATTTTATATGTCTAAATTTTGAACATTAATTGCATTAGAAACAATAAAATCTTTTCTCAATGACACATCATTCCCCATTAGTGTATGTATTAAATCTTGGTCTTTTTTTGTATTTTTTGAATACTGAACCTGTAACAAATTTCTAGTTTCTGGGTTTAAAGTTGTATTCCAAAGCTCGTCTGGATTCATTTCTCCTAATCCTTTAAATCTTTGTATATTCATTTTTAACTTTTCGTTTTCCATTAATTTTAAAAACTCTTTAGAGCCCTTTTTGTTAATTTTTAAATCTTTATTATTATTGATGATATAATTTTCAAGTTCGTCTTCATCTTTTACATAAATACTTTTTGAACCTTTGTTAATTTTAAACAACGGAGGTTGGGCTAAATAAATATTACCATTTTCAATAAGTTTATTAAAAGGTTTGTTATTAAAAAAAGTTAATAGTAATGCTCTAATATGAGAACCATCAACATCTGCATCAGTCATTATAATAATTTTGCCATACCTCAAATCTTTTATATCAATTTCGTTAGCTTTTGGGTCTAAGCCAAGTGCATTTATTAATGTCACTATTTCATTAGATGATATCATTTTAGCTAATGCTTTTGTTCTTTGATCGGATCCATTTCCATTTTTTTTAATATTAAGATCTTCAACATATGTATTAAGTATTTTTCCTCTTAAAGGTAAAACAGCTTGATTTGACCTGTTTCTTCCTTGTTTAGCAGATCCTCCAGCTGAATCTCCTTCAACTATAAACAATTCTGTTCCTTCTTGTTTTCCTATCTGACAATCTGCTAATTTTCCAGGCAAACCGCTTAATTCAAGAGCTCCTTTTCTTCTTACATTTTCTCTTGCCTTTCTAGCAACATCTCTAGCCATCGCTGCTTGAATAACTTTTGCTAAAATTATTTTAGCTATTGAAGGATTTTGATCAAACCAGATAGATAATTTTTCGTTAATTAGTGTTTCAACAATCATTCTAACTTCTGAAGAAACAAGTTTATCTTTTGTTTGAGAAGAAAATTTTGGATCAGGAATTTTTGTTGATAAAATACAAGTAAGTCCTTCTTTGATGTCATCCCCAGAAATTGCTAATTTATTTTTTTTTAATAAATTATTTTCGTTGGCATATTTGTTGATAACTCTAGTTAGTGCACTCCTGAAACCTAATAAGTGAGTTCCTCCATCTTTTTGATGGATGTTGTTTGTATATGGAAAAATATCCTCTGAATAGCCAGCGTTCCACTTTAAAGAACATTCTAATTCAATATCATTTTTTTTTCCCTCTATATAAATCGGTTTTTTAAATAAATCGTTTCCGTTTTTATTGAGTAATTTTTCTCTTTTTTCGTCTAGAAAGTCTACGAACTCTATTAAACCACCATCGAACTTGAATTCTAAAGTCTTTATTTTTTTTTCTCTAACATCAGTGAATACTATCTTCAGACCTTTGTTTAAAAAAGCTAATTCCCGCATTCTTTTAATGAGCACATTTGAGCTAAATTTTATTGATGAAAAAATGTCTTTTGAGGGCAGAAATGTTATTTGAGTTCCTGTTTGTTTTGATTTTCCAATAATTTTCAAAGGTGCTTTAGCTTCACCACTATTAAATTCAATAAAATACTTTTTATTTTCTCTGTTTATTTCTAATTGTAATTTTTCTGACAAAGCATTCACCACAGAAACACCTACGCCATGTAGTCCACCTGATACTTTATAAGAGTCATGATCAAATTTTCCACCAGCGTGAAGTTGGGTCATGATAACTTCTGCTGCTGATTTTTTTTCTCCCTTATGAATATCAACTGGAATTCCTCTACCATCATCGCTGACAGTAATTGTTCCATCTTTATTAATCGTAACTTCAATATTCTTACAATAGCCTGCTAATGATTCATCAATGGAGTTATCGACAACCTCATAAACCATATGATGCAAACCTGTTCCATCATCTGTATCTCCTATATACATCCCAGGTCGTTTTCTTACAGCCTCAAGACCTTTCAAAACTTTGATGGAGTCTGCTTGATATGTGTTTTTATTTGTCATTTTTTAGTTTTTGGAAAGATACATTTATAACATTTTTTAAAAAAAATTGCTGATTTATCTTTTTAAATATATCTATTAAGTCTTAAATTATCTTTGAAAAATAAGGATAAATTAATGGCGGAGAGAATGGGATTCGAACCCATGATAGAGTTGCCCCTATACACGCTTTCCAAGCGTGCGCCTTCAACCACTCGGCCACCTCTCCTTATAAAATAGATTATACACAAGATAAATTTAATCTGTATTAAAATTAAGCTCTTTGTGTTAAATAATTTTATTTTAAATTTATATGCATAATAATTTTTATAAGAACGATATTACTGAAATTATATCTGGTATTAGCGATTGTAAAAAAAAACTAAGAAATCAGAGAATATTGCTGGTTGGAGCGAATGGTTTTTTAGGGAAATATTTTACCCAAGTTTTTAAGGAGCTAATTGACAAAGATAAAATCAAATTTAAGCTTGATTGTTACGATAATTTTATATCCTCAAAAAATAACCCCGATATCCCAAAAAATCATAATTGTATTAAATTTTATAGAAAAGATATTTCAAAAATTAAGATTAAGAAAAGATATGATAAAATTATTTTTCTAGCTGGTATTGCTAGTCCTTTCATATATAAAAAATATCCATTAGAGACACTTTCAGTATCTTATAATGGTTTAGAAAATCTACTGAAATATTCATTAAAATATAAAACTGAGCTTGTTTTTTTTAGTTCAAGTGAGATTTATGGGAATCCAGATAAAAAAAATATTCCAACTAAAGAGACTTATTATGGGAATGTAAATTCATTTGGTCCACGATCATGCTACGATGAGGGTAAAAGAGTGGGAGAAACATTATGTTATATCTATAAAAATTATTTTAACTCAAAAATTAAAATAATCAGACCTTTTAATGTTTTTGGACCACTGATGAACAAAAAAGACTTTAGAGTGATACCGAATATAATTAATAAAATTAATAATAACCAAAAAATACTAATCCACGGAAGTGGAAGACAAACCAGAACTTTTTGTTATATTACAGATGCAATGATTGGCTTTCTACGAATAATTTTATTTGGAAAATTTGGTGAAATTTATAATATTGGAAATCAATTTAATGAAATTAGCATGATCAAACTAGTAAAAATATTCGATAAATTATTAAAAAAGAAAAATAAATTTGAATTAATTGATTATCCAAAA